>CAZXTX010000104.1:2407-9432 GCA_964643695.1 uncultured Mariniphaga sp.
GAAATTTTAAGTGCATTGTGAGCGGGTAAAAAGAGAAACAAAAAAGCCGGATACTTTTGTTTTCCGGCTTCTTGTAAAATTATAATCCAAGTTTTTCTTTAACCAGTTCAGGAATTTTTCTTGGCTCTAATGCTACCGGCACACCTGCATCCTCCAGTGCCTTAATTTTCTCTTCTGCGGTACCCGAGCCGCTTGAGATGATGGCACCGGCATGTCCCATGCGCTTTCCGGGAGGTGCCGACTGACCGGCTATAAACGCAACAACCGGTTTGGTCATATTTTCCCTGATATATGCTGCCGCCTGTTCTTCTGCATCCCCTCCGATTTCACCAATCATTACAACTGCATCGGTTTCGGGGTCATTTTCGTACATTTCCAGCAGATCGTTAAAGTAAAGTCCGGCAACCGGATCGCCTCCGATACCCACACAGGTTGACTGTCCGAGACCGCTTTCGGTAAGCAGGTTAACAACCTCATAGGTGAGCGTTCCGGAACGTGAAATCAAACCGATGTTACCTCTTTTAAAGATTGTTCCCGGTAAAATACCAATTAGGCTTTCATCGGGGGTAATCAGTCCGGGACAGTTGGCACCTATAAGTTTTGTGCCGTTTTGTTTCAGAATTGCCGCAGATTTCATCATATCCTGTACCGGAACACCTTCGGTAATACATATAACAAGCTCAACGCCTGCATAGCTTGCCTCATTAATTGCATCACCTGCGAACGGAGCCGGAACAAAAATTACAGATGCATTGGCACCTGTTGCCTTTACCGCTTCCTCAACCGTGTTGAAAACCGGTATTCCGCCCACATCGCTGCCTCCTTTTCCCGGAGAAACACCACCAACGATATTGGTTCCGTAATCTTTCATTTTTGACGTGTGAAAAGCCCCGTCGCGTCCGGTAATTCCCTGAACAATAACTTTTGTTTCTTTATTTATCAGAATACTCATTTTTTCACTTTTTAGCTGTTAATTAACTCGATAACCTTTTGTGCCGCCTCGCTCATGGTTGAAACGGTAGGCAATCCGAAGTCGCGGATTATTTCCAGTCCTTCCTTTGCGTTGGTTCCCGACAAACGGATAACAACCGGAATATCGGTATCTATCTCTTTCAGTGCCGCAACCAGTCCGCGTGCAACATCATCGCAACGGGTTATTCCGCCAAAAATATTAATCATAACTGCTTTAACATTGGTGTCGCTCAGCAGTATGTTCATTGCTTCAATAACCTTTTGCGGACTTGACGAGCCTCCGATATCTAAAAAGTTGGCAGGTTCGCCGCCATAAAGTTTAATCATGTCCATGGTTGCCATTGCCAGACCTGCGCCGTTAACCATACAACCGATATTGCCATCCAGTTTTATGTATGATAGCCCTTTCTCGTCGGCTTCAATCTCTTTCTTTTCATCTTCAGTGGCTTCGCGCATTTTAAGAATTTCGGACTGCCTGTATAATGCATTGTCGTCAAAATTCATTTTTCCGTCAATTGCCATAATTTTTTTGTCGGGTGTTAATACCAGCGGATTAATTTCGGCAAGCGACGAGTCTGTATCAACATATAGCTGATAAAGTTTCATGAGAATTGACGCAGCCTGACGCATTTGTGCAGGATCGCTGAACAGCTGAAGGGCAATTTTTCTTGCCTGCCATTCCATTAGCCCCACAACCGGGTCAATGCTCATTTTAATGATTTTTTCGGGCGAAACCCTGGCAACTTCTTCAATTTCAACACCACCTTCGGCACTGGCCATTATGGTAACCGATTTTGAATTTCGGTCGTTGATTAAACCTAAATAAAACTCTTTTTCAATGTCAACTGCATCGGCAATCAATACTTTTTCAACGGTATAGCCTTTAATATCCATACCAAGAATCTGTCCGGCTTTCTGAACGGCTTCCTCTTTGCTCTTTGCCAATTTAACACCACCCGCTTTACCTCTTCCGCCCGCATGAACCTGAGCTTTTACAACCCGCAGTTTGTCATCGTCGGGTACATTTTTTTCAACTTCTTCAATCGAATGGCAGACAACCCCATCCGGCACAGGAATTCCATATTTCCTGAATAAGTTTCTGGCCTGATATTCGTGAATCTTCATTTTTATTTTTTAGTGTGATTTTACATGGAGGGCAAAAGTACCAATTATTTAACAATCAGAAACTATTAAAATGTTGCTTTTTTATTGATATTTGGCAACAGTCGGTTTTACAGCCTGAAATTTTATTCGTGAAGAGATGATTTTTCTTTTAGTTTTGTATCATACAAATTATAAAAATGGCATAATGCGAATAATTAGAGAAAATACCACAGGTTTGGTAATTGATATTCAGGAACGTCTTTATCCGGTTATGTGGCAAAAAGAGAGTTTTCTTAAAAATTGCCGGATTCTTATTCAGGGGCTTCAGACACTCGATTTGCCGGTGTTGGTTACCCAGCAGTATTCCAGAGGACTGGGTGATACGATTGAAGAGATAAAATCACTTTTTGAGGATTTTCAGCATATTGAAAAGCGGGATTTCAGCTGTTGTGACGAATTGAATTTTACAGAAAAACTGAAAGAGACAAAATCCGAAAATGTAATCATATGCGGTATAGAATCTCATGTATGCGTGTTGCAAACGGCTGTTGACCTTAAAGCTGCCGGGTATAATCCGGTTGTTGTGATGGATTGTGTTTCATCGCGGGCAGAAAACAGTATAAAACTTGCAGCAGAACGTTTTCGTTACGAAGGGATAATGATGACATCTGTGGAGTCCATTTTGTTTGAACTGACACGTTCATCGTCAGTTCCACAGTTCAAGGCAATTTCAAATCTGGTAAAATAAATCTCTCTTATTTTTAAGAATATGAAACGAGCTATTCCGGTATTTTTTATTGTTGTTCAGATTTTTTTTCTTTCAGCCTGTAAAAATAATGCTCCTACAGGTTTAATCACCGATTTGCTAAGGGCACCGGATCAGGCTATAATCACTAATCAGAATCCTTCATTCGGCTGGATTTTTCCGCAGGAAGGTGTTTCGCAGACATCATGCCGGGTGCTGGTTGCAACTTCACCGGAATTGCTGAAACCCGGAAAAGCCGATTTATGGGACAGCGGCAAAACCGACACTTCTGAATCGGTTAATTTTGTTTACGGCGGAAAGCCGCTTCAACCCGGCAGTTCATACTGGTGGAAGGTAAAGGTTTGGGGTGAAAATGATTTTGAAAGCAGTTACAGCAAGCCCATGCAATTTTTTACCGGAACCTTTGACCGTCCTGAAAATGAATGGCCCGGCCAGAGTAACTGGGTTGAAACTGATTATGAAATTCGTGTTGCCGAAGACAGACAGATGGCAACTTTTCATGATATAAATCCTGAATTGTTTGAAACTACTGCAACAAACAGCTGGTTTGCCGATTTTGGAAAGGCGGCTTTTGCAACTCTTGAAGTTACGGTTACAGCAGAAAACACAGACGATAAAATAGAATTATTCCTTGGTGAACGGAAGAATAATGACAAAACGGTTAATAAAAATCCGGGAGCATCCAATATCGGTTTTTTCCGGTATGATTTGGAACTGAAAGAGGGGAAACATACCTATCAGGTTGAAATACCGCGTCATGATGCCCGTTATCCGCACAGTCAGAAACTTGCACCGTTTTATCCTGAGGTACTGCCTTTTCGTTATGTTGAGGCAAACGGCACCGGTGGGGTAACCGTAAACGGAATGGTGCAGAAAGCACTGTTTTATTATTTTGATGATGAAGCATCATCTTTATACAGTTCGGATGAAAACCTGAACCGGGTTTGGGATTTGTGCAAATATACACTCAAGGCAACACCTTTTCTCGGGGTTTACTGTGACGGTAACCGTGAAAGGATGCCCTACGAGGCTGATGCATATATTCAGCAGCTGGGGCATTATTCGGTTGACCGCGAATATTCTGCCGCACGATATACTATTGCATTTTTGATGTCGCATGCCAGCTGGCCTACCGAATGGCAGATGCATACCGTAATGATGGCGCGTGAGCATTATATGTACACCGGTGATGTATCTTTTCTGAAAAGATTTTATAACGATCTGAAAAAGAAAACGCTGCTTGAACTTGTACACGAAAACGGTCTGATAAGTACCCGCACCGGAAAAGTCACACAGGATTTTTTAAACAATATAAATTTAAATACAAATATCAGGGATATTGTTGACTGGCCTGCCGGAACTCCCGAAGGCCAGAAGCAGGCATCCAATGCAGGGCCTTTGCCCGAAGGTGAGCGCGACGGTTATGTATTTACCGATTTTAATACGGTGGTAAATGCTTTTCATTATTACTCCCTGAAATGTATGGAAGAAATTGCCCTGGCGGTGGGTAAACCTGATGAAGCCGGAGGTTTTAAAAGTATGGCTGAAAAAGTGCAGCAAAGCATTATGGAAAATATGTTTGATACCGAACGTGGAATTTTTACCGACGGAATTGGCACCGGTCATGCCAGTCTGCATGCAAACATGTTTCCGCTGGCATTTAATATGGTTCCGAAGGAAAATATTAAAACGGTTACCGGATTCATAAAAACACGGGGTATGGCATGCAGTGTATATGGTGCTCAGTACCTATTGGAAGCACTTTACAATGCCGGAGAAGCTGAATATGCATTGGAACTTATGACTTCGGAAGGCAGGCGAAGCTGGATTAATATGCTGAATGCGGGGTCAACAATGACCACCGAAGCCTGGGATGAATACTACAAGCCGAATCTTACATGGAACCATGCATGGGGAGCGGCACCGGCAAATATCATTCCGCGCCGCCTTTTGGGAATTCAGCCGCTGAAACCGGGATTCGGACTGTTTGCCGTAAATCCGCAGCCCGCCGGGCTGGAACAGATAGAAATTGAAGTTCCGACAGTCAGGGGAACTATCGGATGCAACCTGAAAGCAAATGATAACAACTGGAAACTTGAACTTTCAGTGCCCGGAAATTCGGAAGCACTGGTATTGTTGCCTTCTGAAATGAGCGAAGTGATTATAAACAATGAGAAATCAAATCCTGACGGGCAGATAAATTACCTTGATATGAAACGAAACTCTTTCAGGTTAAAAGGCGGAACTTACAATATTGAAGCCTCCAAACATTAATCTTTTCAAATTTAAAACAGATGCTTGAAGTTTGTGCCATTGCTTCGGGAAGTAACGGAAATTGCTATTATGTAGGAAATCACAGTAATGCTGTGCTGATTGATGCAGGAATTTCGCACAGACAGCTGATTAAGCGAATGAATGAAAAGGGCTTGGACTCCGGTAAAATTAAGGCTGTATTCATATCTCACGAGCATTCTGATCATATCCGCGGAGTAAGGGTTCTCTCTAAAAAATTAAATGTTCCGGTTTATATTACTGCCAAAACTTATATGGCATCCTATAAAAATATGCAACCGGACAATCCCCGCTTTTTTGAGGCAGGCGATATAATAGAAGCGGGAGAATTGCGTGTTCACACTTTTATTAAGAATCATGATGCATCCGAGCCGTGTTCTTTCAGAGTTGAGTATAACGGCAAGAATGTGGGCATACTAACCGATATTGGCGAGCCCTGCAATAATGTTACTTCGCATCTGAATCTTTGCAATGTGGTTTTTTTAGAATCAAATTATGATGAAAAGATGCTGCAAAACGGTTCATATCCTTATTTCCTTAAAGAGAGAGTGGCATCGTCACAAGGTCATTTGTCGAATGTGCAGGCATTTGAATTGCTTGACAAACATGCAGGGAAACATTTGAAATGTGTCTTTTTAAGTCATCTTTCCGCCGACAACAATACGCCGGAGCTGGCATTTGAAACGCATAGTCCGCTTATGCACAGATTTGATGTTAAACTGACTTTCAGAACCGGTCCGGCTGAAGTTTGTGTTTTGTGAGAGAACGGTTAATCCCTGCTGGCAAATTTTGAAAGCAGCCTCAATATTTCAAGGTATAACCAGACCAGAGTTACCATAAGTCCGAAGGCGCCGTACCATTCCATATATTTGGGAGACCCCTTTGCAGCAGCATTTTCGATAAATGAAAAATCCAGAACCAGATTCAGAGCTGCCACGGCTACCACAATCAGGCTTATTCCGATGCTTAGATTGCTGTTGCCGTATAAAAAACTTACCTGAGCTCCAAAAAAAGAGGCAATAAAGCTAACCAGATAAACCAGTGCAATTCCGGCAGTGGCGGCAAACACACCCAGCATGAATTTTTTGGTAACCTTAATAATTCCCGAACGGTAGAAAAACAGCATTGCCGCAAATACGGCAAGGGTAAGGGCAACCGCCCGCATTACTATACCGGTGTATGAGGCTTCCAGCACAGCCGACAGTCCGCCGAGCATCAAACCTTCAAGAACAGCATATATCGGTGTTGAAATTCCGGCACTTCTGGGTCTGAAAATAGTAACAAGTGCTGTAATAAACCCGCCGATTCCGCCAACCAGCAGATATGGCATTACTGCCGACATGCCCGCTTCGGGTGAATATGCATTGAAAAATCTGTTCCAGGTAAACATGGCTGCGGCAACCACAAGCAGCAGCGATATGGCAGTTTTGTTAACCGTACCGTTAATTGTCATAACTTCGGAAGAAGCTGTTGTATATTCTTTTTGAAAAACCTTTTCGCTGAGTGCGGGGTTTGAACTTTTAACCAAATCCATAATAGTTGTAAAATTTAATTTTGAAATCAGGCATGGTTATATCAAAAAATCTGCCATGCCGGATAAACTGACAGAATTGCAAAAATTATGTTTTGTTTTTTATAAAAAAGAGTTTTTTTAGATGGTGGATTCAAGTTATAAATTCGAAACTTTAACTATTAATCGTGAAAAAGTTCAGCGATTGTTGTAATGTCAACAAAAAAAGGTGTAATTTATTGATGAAAATAAATACAAAAAAAGTCATATTGTAATTTGAAAAGAATGAAAATTATCCATTGAATATTATAAATAATTAAGTATGCAAAAAATATATTTCTTTTTCTTTTTTGTTATTGCCGTATTTACAGTTGATGCTCA
>CAZXTX010000105.1:0-9405 GCA_964643695.1 uncultured Mariniphaga sp.
TTTCCTTCGGTGTCTTTTCTTAAAATTGTCATTTTATCCTTAGTGGCTTCAATTTCAAGCGATGTAACATGAGCATTTATAATAATCGGAAAATCAAACTCACCGGGAATCGGTTCAATGTACGAATAACGGTGATTATGGCCGCACAGCATTGCCGTAATATTCTGATTTTTCAGCACGGGTAGAATCTTTCTTCTTAAATCAAGCGGCCCGTGCCAGTCGGAACCAACCGGCGGAATATGAACAATAACCAGCTTGTATGGCGCATATTTGAATTCTTCTTTCTGCAACTCTTTTTCAAGCCACAACTGCTGCTCGGTGCGATATTTGTCAAACTGTGCCATCCCGGAATATTCAATATCTGAATCGGGTTTATCCTCACCGCAATCCAAAACTATAAAATGCACCGGCCCCTGTTTGAAAGAGTAGTACAGCTTGTCAGTGGGCGTTGGAAAGTAATCGGGAAAGTTAACACTGAATGCCCCGCGGGTTTCATGGTTTCCTCTGCTGAAATATACCGGAACTTCTGATGCAAACATCTCCACTGCCTTATCCATAAACCCTTCAAAAAACTGTTCTTCGCTGTTCATAACTGAAACCATGTCGCCGTTAAAAATCACCAGATCAGTTTTACCATACTCAACATCCTTGCTTAAAGCAATGAGGTCATCCACGCGGGCATGTATATCATTTACAACCAGAAAAGAGAGAGACTCCTTGTTTTTATCAAGAGTACGGAACCGCAAAGGCTTTTTTCTGTAAACATCTGTTGATGCAATATTTCCGTATAAAACCCTGTGTCCTTCATAACTCAGAACAGATTGCGAAAACACGCGGTATCTGTATTCGGTTGCTTCATCAAGACCCGAAATGGTAATTTTATGCAGCTTCCCCACAACACGATTACCATTTTTTGTCTGATAATGCTTTGGATGTTCCTGAGCATAAAAACTGTTGGTTCCGGCGGGTGCCACCTCAACCCACGACACGGCATCCTCGTCGGTTGTCCATACAACAGTAACCTCATTTGCAGTAACTCCCTGAATATAGGGGCCATGTGAAATTTTAATTCCCTGAGAAAAAACGTTAAGGGAGAAAACAAAAAACAGAATTAAAAACCGGAATTTCAGCATTTTTATATTTTTTTAAAATTTACTCCAATCCGTCAGGAAAAACCAGCTCATCAACTATCTGGCCGTCACGCAGCCTCATCCATGTTTTAAACTGACGTTTTCCTTTTTCAAGAACCACAACCCGCGAACCGTGCTGCAAATGTCCGTAAGTGGTTTTTCCGCCTGACCAGCGGCCATAGGTTAATGCAATTCCGTAAAACGGAACCAGATAGTCGTTGGTATGATCATGTCCCACAAATGTACCCATTACATCACCTTCCAGAAGCATTGCAGCAAACATTCCGGTATTTATATTTGGCGGACACTCATCTTCATTTCTCTGGCCGGTTCTTTTTGCATCACTGTTAAATGCCTCACGATATTCGGGCAGCGCAATATGAAAATATGCAAGTGCATTAAGTTTTTCACCGTTTGGCAAAGCAAGTTTCTGACTTGTTTTTCTGTACCAGTCAACCTGTTCGTGATAAAACCAGCCCCATCCCTTTACATTTTTAAGAGTACTGTATGCATTTGAATCAAGGAAATAGAGCAATGCATTTTCCTCTTTTTTGTCAGCTTTTACTTCCAGAACATAATCACCGTAATCAGATGCAAAAATCGGGAATTTTCCCAAATAACCGGGATAATCTTTCAGCATATTACGAATTTGCTGCCGGGTAAGTTCCTGTTCATCATCATGGTTACCAAGAGTTACGGCAAACTTGAAGCCGCCTTCTATAACCGGTGCCAGAACATTTTTCCATCCCTGAACCGCCGGTTTTCCTGTAACGGCATCACCCGTATAAACCACCAAATCGGGTTTTTCGGTTTCAAGAATATATTTTATCAGCTCAATGGAAGGAGCAGATTCGGGAGCACCTGGTTTGTGGTGAATATCGGTAAACTGTACAATCTTGAATGTGCCGTCTTTATTAAACTGAAGGTCATAATCCCACTGGGCATTTGAAGTTAAAAATGCCGAAACTAAAAAAACAAGAGTAAAAATCAGAGATAATCTTTTCATTGTAAATTATTTTAAATATGTGAAAAAAGATAAAACATTATAAATTGTAAAAAAAATCAAAATAACGATAAAGAAAGATATTTTCATAAAATATTCAACATGTTTTTTTATGCTTAACCTTGTTGAAAAGAAAAAAATGAAAAAATACGGTGACAGAAGTGGGTGGAAAAAGGAAGAAATGGTTTTTAACCACAAAAGCTGCATCCCGGCAAAAGTGCATAGCTGCTGTACAGTTTTCATTTGTACTGAGGCTGAAAGTCTCAAATAACACAGCCGGGGGTAACGCCCCCTGTATCAATTGTGAGAATTGGAAGCATTGCGAAACAACGAAGTTTACCTGCTATAATGCAGGCAGTCTGTTCCCGGCATAAAAGCTATGGTCTTATGTCTTGTGTTTCGCAGTATATTTTTTCTGACATAAATTATACCGATTGGAAAAATATAATAGACCAATTATCGCTCTGCTCAATTGTTCTAAATATTTTAACCATCGGCATTAACGATTGTAAATTTACAAAACAGTTTGGACTATTTTGTAAATACAATTCGTATTATATTAACATAAAAAACACCTCGCTGCTCGTAATAATGTGCAATCAGAATTAAATTTGTTTATTTTTGAAGTCGTTTTCAAATCAACTGCCATTAATATTCCTGCAATCAAACAGCTATCAGCTAAAGCAAGGTGTGCTTTACAGAAATAAAATTAAAAAAATGGTTAAAAATCAATTGTTTGCAATTCTTTCCTTTTTGCTTTTGGTTTCATGTTCATCAGATGGTGTTTTGATAAAAAACGGAGAGAGCAGTTATAAAATCTTTGTATTGGAAAATGCTATAGCTTCTGAGAAATATGCAGCAAAACAACTGCAAAATTATCTTTATGAAATTAGTGGCAGCCGCCTTGAAATTATAAACCGGACAACAACTGAAAACAAAATAATTTATGTGGGTTTTAATGATGTTCCTGCTAAGTTGCTCAATGGAATTAATCATTCTGAATTTGGCAAAGAGGAATATATAATACGTTCCGACGGAAAAAGTATGCTGATTGCCGGTGGTGAAACCAGAGGCACTTTGTATGGGGTGGTCGGTTATCTTACCGATCATCTTGGATGCAGATGGTACACAAAAGATATTTCAAAAATCCCTTCAAAATCTGTTATTCGCCTGATAAAGACCGAAGACAGACAAAAGCCTGCACTCGAAGGCTACCGCGGAGCTATGGTTTACCGCGAATCTTATGATAATCATTTGTGTGTGTTTAACAGGGATAATTCAAAAACAATGGGCGATTCGCTTGGAGGAAGCTATATTACCTACCCCTCATCACACAGCTTTGATTTACTGATACCTCCGGATGAATATTTCTCAACAAATCCTGAGTTTTTTTCAGAAGTGGGTGGCAGGCGAATCAGTGACGGTCAGTTATGTCTCACAAATCCCGAAATGGTTAAAACGGCAACAGCAAAAGTGTTAAAATGGATAGAACAAAAACCTGAGGCATCAGTAATCATGATTGGTCAAAACGATGGCGGGGGCTACTGTGAATGTGAAAGTTGCAGTAAAATTAATGAAAGGGAGGGTAGTCAGTCGGGAACAATATTGACATTTATTAACCAGATTGCCGATTCGGTTGCAAAAATACACCCGGATGTAATGCTTCAGACTTTTGCCTATGATTACTCTGAAACTCCTCCCAAAAATATTCGCCCTGCAGAAAATGTGATGATTGAATTGTGTCATTACGATTTTTGTTCGGCACATCAGATTGACGGTTGTGAAGTTAACCGGCCCTTTTTTGAATTGTTTAATCAGTGGAGTAAAATAGCACCCGGCAGAATTACAATTTGGGATTATTATACCAATTATCAGAATTATCTTATTCCCTATCCTAATTTTGAATCATTCAGCCGTGATGTGAAATTTTACGCTGACAATGGAGTAAAAGGATTGTATGCAGAAGGCAACTGGCGGGGCGGGGGTGAATTTGCAGAACTAAAATCGTGGGTAATAGCTCAGCTGATGTGGAATCCCGATCAGGATGCCAAATTGCTTATCAGTGAGTTTGTAAATAATGTGTATGGTGATGCAGCTCCTTATATTGAAGCATATATAAAACTGCTTCATGAACAGGTGACTCCCGATATGAGGCTGAGTATCTGGGCAGAACCTTCCAACGACAATATGAAATATCTGAATTATAATACGATTCACACAGCTGACAGTCTTTTTGCACTTGCTGAAAAAGCAGCAGCCCGCGATTCGGTTCTGGCAGACCGCATAGAGTTGGCTTACCTTTCTGTTTTATGGACAAAACTTTACTTTTATACACAGGGAGGTACTGCGTACATATCAAAGGAAGATTTGCCGGAAGCACTGGAACGGTTTAAATATTTATTGAAAAAATATGATATTAAGGAAATTGCAGAGGATGGTAATCTTGAATTATCAAGCACAATTAAAACGTTTTATGACAAGATTGAAAAGGCATCTTCTTCTGAATTTTTTACTGACTGGTGGCTTGCCGGGTTATTTGACAATTCAGATAAAACCGGACTAAAAAAGGTGTTTTTACCCGAAGAGTCCATTTTTGATTCCGAACAGGAATTTATTGGAAAAAATAACGAAAAAGTAGTTTGGAGAAAATACAACGACAACACTATCGGTTATGTAAATCTCAACAAAGTTTTTGGCTGGTCTGAATATGTTGTGGCTTATGCAGCAACAACTCTAAATATGTCCGAAGCGGAAACCGTTAAGTTTGGAGTGGGTAATAATGACGGAATCCGGATTTGGGTAAATGGAAACCTCGTGTTTAATCAGGCTGGTGCCGCATTGGGGCCAAACCAGAACTTTTTTACCGCAAAACTTAATAAAGGTGAAAACAGTATTTTAGTTAAGATTGATCAGCTAAAATTGGGATGGGGATTTTATCTGTCAAAAATTATTTAATTGGCATGATTTAATATGTTTGTGAAAAATTTATTTCAACACTTTTATGAAGAAACCAGAATACTTAATTTTCATTATATTTTTTTCGGTTGCCATACATGTAGCAGCTTCAAGTAAAGTTGTTGATGACAGTCTGAGTTTGCAGCCGTCAGGTTATGAGCAGTTTGAGAATCTCACTGTCTCCAAAGGAAACATCAGGACAGTTTTTGTCGATAACAGTGCTTATTCGCCGGACCATAAAAAAGGATATAACGGTATTGCCGAACTGTATCATTCAGAACAAAACAACAGTGCGTTTGTACCCGATTTTTCGGGGTTAAATCTGGAACATATATTTAACGGTGAAAGTCCGGTCTCTTTTTTTGAACCGAGAAAAGCCCCGATGGAACTTTACCGTAAGAGTGATTCGGAAATTTTGCTGTATCAGAAACCCACGCCGCATACAAAAGTTGAAAGCCTGATGGAGTTCAAAATGTGTGAACCGGATTATATCGATTTTAGATTTAGCTGTGTTTTACACGATGAGAATTTTGCCGAACATGATTATGCTGCGTTTTTCTTTGCGAGCTATATAAATCAGCCTCCCAATCTGAGTATGTACTTTTTTGGAGAGGAGAATGAAAGCAAGACTGACCGGAGCAATCGTGTTATTAGAGCTTTTACTGATATACATGGTGAAAAGAGCACGCATAAATCAGTATCTGATAATCATAATCTTTATTTTGCTCCTGATTTTTCAATAACTCTTGCCAATCACTTTTCTGATTACCGGTATTCGGAACCATTTTTTTACGGAAGATTCCGTAATATGGTTCTTGCCTTTCTTTTTGAAGAGAATGACTTTGTCAGATTCAGTCAGTCACCCGATGGTGCCGGCCCGGGTAATCCTGCCTGGGATTTTTATTATGTGATTATGAATCCCGAGCCGGGGGGAAAATATAGTTTTAACGGCCGTATTGTTTACAAGCCTTTTATAAATGCAGAAGATATCAAGGGAGAGTATTTAAAATGGCAAAATAACAGGAGCCGCGATTAATGAATTCCTGTTCTACCTTATTCAGTTGGTTTAAAAATAAATTTTAAAAAATTATTCAAATTAAAAAAAGATGATGAGAAAATTATTTATTGCAGTTTTGCCGCTTTTGGCAATGTTTTCATGTACACCTGACGGCGTTTTGATGAAAAACGGAGAAAGCAGTTATAAAATCTTTGTTTCGGAAGATGCTGTTCAATCAGAAAAGTATGCCGCAGAGCAGCTACAGGAATATCTGTTTAAAACAGGCGGAAGCCGGCTTGAAATTACAAACCGGATTACAGATGAAAACAAAATGATTTACGTGGGATTTAAAGGTGCCCCCGCAAAATTGCTGGAAGGCCTGAACCGGTCTGAATTTGGAAATGAAGAGTATATTATACGTTCCGACGGAAAAAGCCTGCTTATTGCAGGTGGTGAAACAAGAGGTACACTATATGGTGTAATCGGGTATCTTTCAGATTATCTCGGCTGCCGCTGGTACACCCGTGATGTTACAATAACACCTGAAATATCGAAAATATTACTGACAAATATCGAAGATCGTCAGAAACCGGCATTCGAATACCGTGATATGAACTGGAGGGAAACCAAAGATACCTCATGGGTTATTCATAACCGTGTTAACGGTATGAGAGTGGGTAATGATCTGGGCGGAAACTACATAACCTATCCTTTTGTTCATACTTATTATATGCTGGTATCGCCCGAAAAATATTTTGCGTCACATCCCGAATACTTTTCTGAAGTTAATGGTGTCCGCGTGGGAAAAGATGCACAGCTTTGTCTTACCAATCCCGAAGTGATAAGAATTGCCACCGAAACCGTATTTGAATGGATAAAAGCAAATCCTGATGCCAATGTTTTTTCAGTTGACCAGAATGACGGACTTGGCTATTGTGAATGTGAGAGTTGCCGTGAACTTGATAAAAAGGAGGGGAGTCAGTCAGGAACAGTATTGTCTTTTGTAAATCAGGTAGCCAAAGAAGTTGGCAAGGTATATCCTGAAGTTAAACTTCAAACTCTGGCTTATGCATATTCCGAAAAACCGCCAAAAAATATTCGTCCCGAAGAAAATGTGATGATTAGGTTATGCCATTATGAGTTTTGTTCTTCTCACCCAATTGATGCATGTGAGGTAAACCGTCCGTTTTATGAACTGCTGAAAGAGTGGGAGGAGATTGCACATGGCCGGTTGACTATCTGGGACTATCTGACCGATTTCAGAAATTACCAGATGCCTTTTGCAAACTTCGGTTCATTCAGTCATGACGTAAAAAACTATGCCGACCTTGGTGTTGTGGGACTGTTTAATGAGGGGAATGCTGTTGGAGGCGGGGAGTTTGGTGAACTGCGCTCATGGGTGCTGGCACAGCTGATGTGGAACCCGGAACAGGATGCACAAAAGCTTATTGATGAATTTGTAACCGGAGTTTACGGAGTGTCATCACCTTATATTGCCGAATATATTCGTCTTATTCATGATCAGATTAATGAGGAAACACATCTGAGCATGTGGGCAGAACCTTTTGATGTTGATTATCTAAATCCTGAAACTGTTTTTAAAGCAGACAGTCTGTTTGCTTTGGCAATGAATGCGGCATCGGGTGATGCAGAATTGACCGAGAGGCTGGAGCTGGCTTACCTTCCTGTTTTGTGGATGAAGCTTAATTCTTTTTCACGTGGCGGAACTCTATTTCTTAAAAACAAAGATTTGCCGGAAGCTCTTAAGCAGTTTGAAAAGATGAGAGATAAATACCACATCAGGGTAACCGGTGCTTTTCAGGATGATTACGGCAGAACCGAAAATTTTATTGACAGAATCAGACAGGCTGAGGGAACCGAATTTTATCATGACTGGTATGTGCTTGGGCCGTTTGATAATACTGAAGATAGTGAGCTGAGTAAGAATATTCCTGCCGGATTTGGTTATGACATCAATGCTGTTTATACAGAAAAAAGCGGCAAACAGCTGAAATGGTCAAAATATATTGATGAAACTTCAGGCTATATGGATATGAACCGTGCTTTCGGGTATTCGGAATTTGTTTACGGATATGCATGGAGGATAATCGAATTGCCGGAAGCCGGAACATTCAGGTTTGGAGTGGGCAACAATGACGGAATAAAAATATGGATTAACGGGAAGCAGGTTTTTGAAAAGAAAGGGGCAGCTTTGGGGCCAAATCAAAACTTTTTTACGGTTAATTTGCAAAAAGGTGAAAACACAGTACTTGTTAAACTTGATCAGTTAAGACATGGCTGGGGATTTTATCTCAACAGATTGCTGGATTAATTTTTTTGCAGATTATGGTATGAATATCGTTAATAAATAAAACTTATATAATGGTTAAGCACATATTTATTTGCCTGAGTTTCTGTCTTTTATCTTTCGCTTTAAAAGCTCAGATAAATATGCCGTCACTTTTTTCCGATGGAATGATTTTACAGCAGAAAGCGAATGTTCCTGTTTGGGGTACTGCATCGCCCGGTGAAAAAATTACGGTTAAAGGAAGCTGGAATCAAAAAGAAGTTTCCGCAATTGCCGGAAATGACGGAAAGTGGATGGTGAAACTAAAAACTTCCGCAGCAGGAGGCCCTTTCAAAATTACGGTTGAAGGTTCAGAAATTATTGAAATAGATAATGTTCTGCTTGGTGAAGTATGGCTTGCATCGGGACAGTCAAATATGGAAATGCCCGTTATGGGCTTTCCGGGTGAATCCGCCATTTTAAATTCCGAACAGCTGATTGCTCAGGCAAATTATCCGAAAATCAGGTTGTTTAATGTTGAAAATACAAGGGCATATTTTCCGCAAAATGATGTAAAAGGGAAATGGTTGACAACCACACCTGAAAATGTGCCATATTTTAGTGCAGCGGCCTATACTTTTGCTCTCGAACTGCATAAAAATCTGAATGTTCCGGTTGGAATAATTACCAGTGACTGGGGCGGCACCGTGGCTGAGGCATGGACAAGTGAAGAGAGCCTCCGCACTTTAAGAGATTTTGATGTTCAGCTTGATAAACTAAAACATATCCGTGAAAACTACGAAGAAGTTCTGAAAAAGGATGAAGAACTGACGCGTGAATGGGAAAAACGTTCAAGAGTTATTTTAACTGAATTTTCAGAGACTGATTTTGACGATTTGGACTGGAAACCTATAAAAACACCTTCCCTTTGGGAGGAAGAAGGGTATCCGGAGTTTGACGGAATTGCCTGGTATCGTAAAAAGATTAATATTCCGGCAGAATGGTCAGGAAAGGAACTTGTTTTAAATCTGGG
>CAZXTX010000106.1:0-2589 GCA_964643695.1 uncultured Mariniphaga sp.
ATGAAAAAAAATCTGTTAATTATTGTAATGTTGTTTGCTATGAGTGCACAGGCACAAAATGTACAGGTTTTGTACGATTTTGGCAATGCCCGCAAACATGTTACCACTACTCTCGAAATGTTCCGTCCCGATAAATGGGGAAACACCTTCTTTTTTGTTGATTTTGATTTCAACAACGGCAGTAAACGTCAGCCATCACTGGGTTATATGGAGATTGCGCGATGTCTTAAGTTCTGGGATGCTCCATTTAGTGCGCATGTTGAATATAACGGCGGACTGATTGCCACCGAAGAGGGGATGGGCTTCCCGATAAACAATGCATACCTTGCGGGTATCGACTACGGCTGGAACAATAGCAGTTTTACCAAATTTTTAAATCTTAAACTGCTGTATAAACATATTGCCGGAAAGAATCCGAAATCTTTTCAGGTTACCGGTGTGTGGAATCTCAATTTTCTGAATAATAAACTGACACTTGCGGGTTTTGCCGATTTTTGGCGCGAAGACAATATGAACTTTACCAACGCAAAGGGTGAACTGCTGAGCAAACCGACTGAAACCAAATTTGTGTTTTTAAGCGAGCCTCAGTTTTGGTATAATGCCACCGAACATTTGTCGCTGGGCGGTGAAGTGGAATTTGGCGTGAATTTCGGGACTGTTGACAAACTGAGAATTTGTCCTGCCCTTGGTGTAAAATGGAATTTTTAAAACTTAAACCAATAAAATCATGTTTGAAAAATATTTTAAAATTAAAGAAAACGGCACAACCGTACGTACTGAAATTATTGCAGGTATCACCACTTTCCTGACAATGGCCTATGTTTTTGCCGTGGTACCCGGAATTTTGTCGGCTACCGGAATGGATGCCAGTGCATTGTTTACATCTGTTGCCCTTGCTTCTATTGCGGGTACACTGGTAATGGCACTGTGGGCCAAACTTCCGTTTGCGCTTGCCCCCGGAATGGGACTTACCGCCTTTTTTACATATTCGGTGGTGCTGGGTATGGGATACAGCTGGCAGCTTGCACTCACTGCCGTATTTATTGAAGGTATTCTCTTTATTCTTCTGACGCTGTTCAACATCCGCGAACTTATTGTTGATGCTATTCCGAAAACCATCAAGCATGCAATCAGTACCGGAATAGGGTTGTTTATAGCTTTTATAGGCCTGCAGAATTCGGGTATAATCGTAAATAACGATGCCACACTGGTTGGTCTGGGCAATATTACCGGCGGTTCGGCTTTGCTGGCACTTATCGGACTGATAATAACCTCGGTGCTGATTGTTAAAAAGGTGAGGGGCGATTTGCTGATTGGTATCATTCTGACTGCTATAATCGGTATTCCGATGGGAATTACCAAATTTAACGGTATAGTGAGTCTTCCGCCATCTATTACACCCATATTTTTTAAGTTTGATTTTACACAACTGCTAAGTTTGAATATGGTAATTGTGGTGTTTACATTTCTGTTTGTCGATATTTTTGACACGCTTGGGACTCTGGTGGGGGTTTCAACAAAAGCCAATATGTTAGATAAAGACGGAAAAGTTCCAAACATAAAAAAGGCGTTTATGGCTGATGCGGTGGGAACCACAGTTGGTTCAATGCTGGGTACAAGTACCGTAACAACCTATGTTGAAAGTGCGGCAGGTGTGGCTCAGGGCGGACGAACAGGACTTACCGCACTTGTTACTGCCGGGTGTTTTATAGTTGCACTTTTTTTTGCACCGCTGTTTACGGCAATTCCGTCGGCGGCAACTGCACCTGCACTGCTAATTGTGGGACTTTATATGATCAGCTCGGTGAAGGATATTGAAATGGATGATTTTTCGGAATCAATTCCGGCGTTTATCTGTATTATTACCATGCCGCTCACATACAGTATTGCAGAAGGAATTGCATTAGGGGTAATCAGCTATGTGGTGATTAATGCACTTACCGGCAAATTCTCAAAACTCACAATTCCGATGTATGTGCTTGCAGTTCTGTTTGTGCTGAAATATATTTTTATTTGAAATTATTGATTTTTACCACAAAGGTCACTGAGTACCACAGAGTATTTTTTCGGGAGTTTGCTGACTGATTAATAACTTTATGTTTTTCCTCTGTGTATCTCTGTGCTCTCTGTGGTTTAATATTTTTTGTTACAGTTTCAACTTGATTTATTTTTTACCACAGAGGCCACGGAGGACCACAGAGGTTATATTATCCAGCGGGTTATGCCATCTTTTAAGCGTGTAACGTTAAAGTTGATTAACAGCCCTATTTTTATATTTGCAAGTTTCATATATGTCATTAACTGGGCTTTGTGGATGTCGGCGATGGCATCAACAGCTTTAATTTCAACTATTACTTTGTTTTCTACCAATAAATCTATACGGTATCCTGCATCTAATTTTACATTTTTATATACCAACGGTAATGCAAGTTGTTTTTTAACGTCAAGTCCATTAGTAAATAGTTCGTAAAATAAACACTCTTCATATGCACTTTCCAATAGTCCCGGACCTAATTGTTTATGTACTTCAATAGCAGATCCAATAATTTTTTCTGTTACTTTGTTTATGTCCATATCTTTAAATTTTCT
>CAZXTX010000106.1:2689-9381 GCA_964643695.1 uncultured Mariniphaga sp.
TTTTTTTACCACAGAGGTCACGGAGAACCACAGAGTTTTGATTGTTGAGCTATTTGTTACTTCTTTTTTCTGTAAAAGTAAATCATATTGGCAATTTTCCGTTCGCCCCAGTTGTCGAAAATTTTGTTTCCGAGGGTTTTGTTGACCACTCCATTTTCCGGAGCATGCCGGTGCCACATGGTGGTTGAGCCGCCGCCATCCAGATTTAATGCATCTGTGGCTTCTAAAACTTTCAAAAAATGAGCAAGTTCAGGTATGCTGATTCCTTCGGCTTTGCCCGGGAAACGCCCGTCAACCGTAAGAAGAATTATCTTTTTATCTTTTGTGACGGCAATTGCCGTGCGCGGATGCTTTGTTTCAACAAAACTTTTGCTGAACGGTGTAAAGTCACAAACTTCATCATCCATTATCAAAAGCGGACCGGAAGCGAGTATATCTTCCTTTTTTAATTTATGACGCTGCTCCTGTTCTTTCGACCATGTTTCAATTTTTAGTTTTCCCCGCTTTATTCTGATTATTCCGCTTGTACGAAGCCCCCATTCACTGTTTGAGGTGCTGTCAATCCGCTCTTTACCGATTTGAAGATAACACACTGAATAACCTTTCTGCATATTGTAAAATGAGCCGTTTATCGCAACTTCGGCATTGTGGAGAAGGGCGGTTTTGCTGGTAACTTCATTAGGCAGATTTACGGCAATTCCCGCTTTTAGTCTGCTTTTTTTTCTGTCAATTTCAATGATGTTGATATTCTGTATAACACCGTACAGATTTTCTATCTGGGCCTGTTTGTGTACTATTCCTTTTTGCAGAGTGTCGGTATTCCACACGGTCTGAACTATAATAACCGAATCGGCGGTTGTTTGTGAAAAAGCAATGCTGCTTAAAAGAATAAAACCGGTTAAAATCAGCAGTTTTAAATTGAGTTTTTGAAACATATTAAAAAAATCTTTAGATCAATATATAAGTTCTTATTCACCTTATGTTTTAATTTTAGTTTTTTACTATCCCCAAACTTTTGCAATCCGGTCTTTTATTTTTTGCTCAAAAATCTCAATCAGCTGCTTGTTGGCATCAACCAGTGCCTGCTCTTTTTCGATTTTAGCAACGATAGAGTTTTGTGTTGATAAAGGTGGTATTGGTATATGTGTTTTTTCAAACCCTGATTTTGTTAAATGGATCATTGCTATTCCTCGTCCTCCTTCTTGTTTTAATTTGTCTGTGTTAATGTATAATATATAGTGTAGGAAAAGCTTTGATATTAAATCTTCATTTGGAATTAATTTCCAAATGTGATAATGATAAATGGTGTTGTCTTCATTCCAAATCTTAGGACCGAAAGATGCTGACCATGCATATAATAAGTCATCTTTGTGACAATACTTGCTTATATCGAGTTCTAAATCAGAGAAATACCAGCTTCGATTAGAGAAGAAATTACCAACTCTCAAAACTTTGTATTTTCCTTTTTCGAGTAATTCTTCTTGCTTATATGCCCTACCATTTATTACTTCACACACTTTTCCCAACTCCACCATTTCCCAATCCGGGTCAATATCAATATGCGGCTTATAGTTTTCGACTACTGCTTTGGCACCATCAATGATTTTTTGGTAAGCATTTATTTCTGCCACAATCTCTTCCTGAACGGATAAAGGGGGGAGCGGGATTTGAAAGTTTCTAATAATTTGTTGAGATATGTTTGGTTGCCCTCCTCCAGTTGAGAGTTTGATGAAATTATCAGTTTGATGTTTGAGAATCCAATATAGGTATTCAGGTTTTATTATTTTATTTGGATAAATAGCACAAACTGCCTGATTTGTTGTAGATTCAAATTTTAAAATTCCAACCTGACCAGCAGTGGCACCATACATAGCAATAAGAACTGAATTTATTGGAAATAATTTTGCAGACGAGTTATTCATCCCTTCTTTTGTGATAAATTCTTCAGAATGAAAAATATAACCTTGCGCTATTTCTCCACTTTTTAACCATGGGATTGTGCCATTTTTATAATACTCTTCTTTACTTCTTAAAGGTGTTCCACCTGAGGCAGTTTTAAAAACATCACCAATTTTGACAAATTCATAATCTTGGTTTCTAATTTCCAAATTTTCTTTATACCTCTCCCCACTTAAATTATATTCTCCATTTTTGGCAATTTCAGCTTTAGGAACCAAATGGGCAATTTCTGTTTCCGGAATATCGGCTTCGGCGAGATATTGGTGTGCAATGGCAATCGCTTCCTCCAGCTGGCTCCCTTTTATGGGTGTGCGCTGTGCTCCAAGGTTGTAACCATCGTTTTCAATTTTGATAAAAAGCATGTCTTCCCGTTCTTTGGCAATTGTTTTCTCCATCAAAAGAATGGATGTTTTTACTCCGCTGTAAGGATTGAAAACACCCGCAGGCAGGCTCACCACCGCATAAAGATATTCTTCAACCAACATTTTACGCAGTTCTTTATATGCTTTTCCGCTCTGGAAAATAACGCCTTCGGGTACAATTACGCCCGCTTTGCCGCCGGGATTCAGGTGTTCGGCAATATAATCCACAAACAACACTTCGCTTCGGTTGCTGCTGATACTGAATTTTTTATGCGGACGAATACCTCCTTTCGGGCTCATAAAAGGCGGATTTGCCAAAATAACATCGAAGTTTTCGTTCCAGCGTTCTTCGCTGCTTAATGTGTCGTACTCCACAATACTGGGATTGCTGAAACCGTGCAGGTAGAGATTCACAAGGCTCAGGCGCACCATATCGGGTGAAATATCGTAACCTTCAAAATTTTCAATCAGTCTGCGGCGGTCGTCGGGTGTCAGCAGATTGCCCAAATTATTGAATGGTTTTTGATCCAATTGATTATAGATGAAGATATTATGATGTTGAGACGCGGAATTCCGCGTCTGTACATTATCTTCGGAATTCTGCGTCTGTACATTATCTTTGGAATACTTTAGCAAGATATGTTTATAGGCAGAAATTAAAAATCCTGCGGTTCCGCATGCCGGGTCTAAAATAGTATCGTTTTTGTCGGGGTTTACAATTGCCACCAAAAAATCAATGATATGTCTGGGCGTTCTGAATTGTCCGGCATCACCCTGCGAGCCCATTACCGAAAGCAGGTATTCAAAAGCATCGCCAAGTTTTTCGCTGTGGCTGTATTCAAATTCATCTATGGTTTTCAGAAATAGTTTCAGCGTCTCCAGATCGCGGTATGGCAGATATGCATTTTTGAAAATATCGCGAAACAGCTGAGGTATATTGGGATTCTTCTCCATTCCCTCAATTGCTTCGGAATAAAGGCGAAGCATTTCGGCAGCGGTTACACGCGGATTCATCAAATTATCCCAGGAATACTTTCTGAACGGAATGATGTTGTCTTTGCTTCGGTCATCCGGGAATTCAGGGTTCGGAATGCTATAGTCCGAAAAGAATTTTACCTTTCCGCCCAATTCAGCAGCCTCCTTGTCCATGTCATCCATGAATTTGTATATCAGTGCAATGGTAATCTGTTCAATCTGTGCTTTTGGGTCAGGCAGTTTTCCAACCAATATATCTCTGCAATCGTCAATTCTCTTTTTTGTTTGCGTATCTAACATATATTTTAAATAAAAAATTGATCTTCAGACCAATTCAAAGGATTGTTAATAATATATTCTGAAATGCGATGAAACGATAAATCGTTTCGAATTATATGATCGTGGAATCGGGATTGCCAGGCGAAATCCGCATGAATTTTACGACAACCAATGGTGACGGCACGTTTGTATTGATTGATTATTACGCCTAATGTTCCTGGTTTCCATTTTTCTGATGCGGCATTGGTTCGATTTGTGGTATTTGTGGTATCGGTATCAACGGTATCGACGGTATTGGTGGTATTGGTATCATCGGTGGTATCAATGGTATGGATGGTAGAGACGCCCAATTTGGGCGTCTCTACGTTTAAAACGTTGGAAACGTCGGGAACGTTTGGAACGTCGGGTACGTTTGGTACGACGGGTACGTTGGAAACGTTTGGTCCATCGGGAATGTCGGGAACAACGGGTACGTTGCGCCCATCATCCGATTTATTAATAACCACAATACCATGAACATGATTGGGCATTACCACGTGTTCGCCCAATTGCACGAAATGGAAATGTTCCGGTATTTTCAACCACAAATCATTTGCAATTTTTCCCAAATCGTTTAAAACCATATTCCCATTCACCACATCACCAAAAACACATTCGCGATTATGGATACAAATGGTTACAAAATATGCGGCATTCCAACCATAATCCCAATTACGTAATCGGGTAGATTCTATTCGATATTTATTTTGAAATTTTTCAGACATTATGCCACGAATTTGTCTAATCTAACATAATCTCTAATATATCCGGGAATCAATTCGCGATAATTCCGATTCACTTTCCGATATTGCGAAATGCTCAGTACAGGATGGGTTTGCAATGACTGAAAATCTTTGCTCTCAATAATCTGCCGTATATCAACATCCACAATATATGCTTTGAAAAAATATTTCAGTGCCCTCAGGTTCACATCCTCACCCGGTGGATAAATTGAGATGAATTTATCAAACTCTTCGTCCAGCAGTTCATCTTTTGATTTGAAGCGTGGAATAATGCCAAATATTTTTTCCACAACCTCACGAATACTTATTTTCCGGTCAATTCTTGCTGCTTTTCTAATCTTTTCTAAGTTGAAATATTCATGCGGCTTATCAAAAATTTCATTTTGAATGTAACTGACAATTTGCTCCCAGTTGCCAAGTTCCACATTCTTTTTAATGATATCGTTCATTCTGATACGATCTTCAAATTTGCGGTAAAGCTCCCGGTCAACTCGCATACCTTCGGTGCCTATTGTTTCTTCCACAAGTGAAAGCAGCGGGTCAGGCTGAAAAGTAGTGTAGGTGTCGATATTTACGCTGCCTTCGCCGGCGGTTCCGGTTTCCTTTGCCGGTTTTGGCAATGACAGCTTTTCATCATAATTAAATTTTTCTTCGAAATATTCGCAGTTTGCAAAGAAGTCAAACAGATTGAAAATTGTTTTGTCGTGTTGAATGGCTTCTTCTTCGTTCAGTTCATTCCGGAATTTATAGTCAAAAGTATGTTTTCGTGTGCCGCGCCCTTTTATCTGCACAAAGTCAGTAGGGCTGAAAATTGGCCGCATCATGCAGATATTAAGCAGATCCGGGCAATCGTATCCGGTAGTCATCATGCCAACTGTTACACAAACCCGCGTTTTGCCTGATAAATATCCGTCTAACCAGGTTGTTTTACCACCCAGGCGGTTGTTGGTAAAATTGATCGTCATTTGCTGTGCATCAGGTATTTGTGAAGTAACCTGCATAGCAAAATCAGAATTATATTTTCCGGGGAAAAGCTCTTCGGCAAATTCATTCAAAATTTCGGTAAGCTTGCGTGCATGATTCTGACTTACGGCAAAAACAATCGACTTGCCAATTTCATGGGAAATGGGATCGCGCAATGCGTGTTTCAGAAAAGTACTACAAAAAATACGGTTTGTTTTTTCGGAGAAAAAATTCTTTTCAAAATCGCGGGACACAAAAGTTTCAGTCTCTTCCTGACCTTCTTCATTCGGTATTACTACCGCATAGCCTTTGTCAGAAAGCAACTGTGTGGTTATTTCGGTGCGTGCATCAAGTACATGCGGATTAATAAGGAAGCCATCTTTTACACCGTCAATCAGTGAATAACGATAAGTCGGATCGCCACTTTCACAACCAAAAGTAGTATAGGTGTCACGTAACATACGCCGTTCAATTTCGCGCGGGTCGTTTTCTTTTACCTTATCCGGGTCAACACCTTTCAGATAATCTTTCGGTGTGGCAGTCAATCCTAATTTATAACCATGAAAATATTCAAAAACAGCCCGTGCATTGCCTGAAATAGAGCGGTGTGCCTCATCTGAAATCAAAAAGTCAAAATCGGTAGGCGAAAAATAGTGACGGTATTTATCGTTGTGCATTAATGACTGAATAGTTGTAACTACAATGTCCGCTTTACGCCAGTCGCTTTTTCTTTCCTTGTAAATAAAGGTGGTATAATCCGGTTTCAAATAGTCGTTGAATGCCTTCCAGGCCTGATCTTCCAATTCCAGTCTGTCAACCAGAAAAAGTACCCGGCGTGCATTTTGTGTTCTGAGAAACAGCCGGATAACAGCAGCAGCGGTCAGTGTTTTGCCGGTTCCGGTTGCCATTTCAAAAAGAAAGCGTTCATTTCCTTCCTTAGCCGATTTTTGCAGTGCCACTATCGCTTCCTGCTGATAATCGCGCAGAAAGCGTAATCCGTTAGACCATATAAAGTCTTTGCTTGTTTCAACACTTCCGTTCCAGCCGGGTCGTTCGGCATAGTCTGGCATTTGCACTTTGGCTATATAGTCGCGTGTTACTTGCTCGTTTATCAACGCATTACGGTCGGGTTTCCAATTCTTTATGGCACCAATCTCTTCAGGTGATGGAAATTTATAAACAGGCTTCGGATTGCCTTTGGCAGTATCCCAAAAATAGTGCACAATTCCGTTTGAAAGTATCACAAAACGTGCGCCCGCAGCTTTGGCATACTTTCGCGCCTGCTCTTTTGCCACAAGGGGATGCAGGCTTTCTTTTTTCGCTTCCAGAACACAAATCGGTTTGTTGTCGCTGTCAAGCAGTAAAAAATCCA
>CAZXTX010000107.1:0-9185 GCA_964643695.1 uncultured Mariniphaga sp.
TCTGACTGCTTCAGCTTAAACGCAAGAAAAATTGAGATAAAACCGCAAACAACAAGCATCAGTATAGGCCAGGTATAATCATAGTACGGAAGCGAACCTTCAATTTGAAGATACTTAATCCTGTCGGAAACCTCACCGCCCGTCAAGCCTTGTGCCAGCAGTGTTTCGCGCATATCGGAGAGTGCTTTTACCACTGCCGGATTCACTTTATAAAGCAATGCGCCTATACCCCAGAAAAAAGCGCCAAGCCCCCAGTTCTGAACGGTAAACATAGATGCATAAGCAGTTCCGAGCCGGTTTTCGGGAACAATTTTAGCCACCGACGGCCACATTGCCGCAGGCACCAATGAAAATGCAATTCCCAGACTCAGCAATCCGAAATAAGCCAGGAATTTGGAATGGAAAACCGAAAGTGACAAGTGTGCAAAAATAAGAAGCAGCGAACCCAGAATCATCAGCGAAGCAGCCTTGCCCTTCCGGTCAACATAACTTCCGAAGATAGGAGTAAAAATTATGGTACCAAGCGGAATGAGAGATGCTGTTTTCGGCCCGTTTACAAGCCACACTCCCAAAGTATCGCGAACTAAATATACAATAACTGCAAAAACACCCACAATAACCAAAACAGAAGTAATTTTTGCATTTTTGTTCTTGAGATTATTGGGAATTAAGGTAACCGACAATGCAAAAATAAAAATGACAATATAAACTAATGAACTTCCAAGGGCTTCACTGCCAAATGCGGTAACAGCAGCCGATGCGGGAAGTACATAACTGAATCCAAATTTATTTACCAGCAGGTCGGGTGCATACTGAATAAACGGAAAAACGGCCGAATAAAATGCCACACACAACAAAGCTATGTATATAAAAGACTTGTTGGTGGCAAGTTTAATCAAATCTGAAAATTTGAAATCCTCATCGGCTTCCTCATCATTTGCAAATTCACCGATTCCGGCAGATTTCTGAGCCTGCAGCTGATTGTCAAGTTTAATGTCGAAGAATATGTAAACAATAAAAAATATCAGTGAAAGGCCTATTAAACCTGCTGCAAAAACCACTGCGGGAGAAACAGTAACACCGGCAATATCAAGTGAAATTGCTATTGCAAGTGCCGAGCCTAATCGTCCGAATCCCATGTTTATTGCCATTGCCAAAGCCATTTCAAACCCTTTAAACCATTTGACAATGGTACGGGTTGCAACAACACAAACCACCTCAAGTCCGGAACCAAACAGGATGCGCCCGATAATCAATCCTGTTAAAACAGTTGATTTATCTGTGCCAAAATATCCCATTGATGCAAGTGCCGTAATAAGACCGCCCAGAGCAGCCAAACCGCCAAAGGCCAGTCCGGCCAGCCGGATTCCCCACTTGTCAAGAATTATTCCGCCGATGATTATCATTCCAAACATGTTGGCAATGGTTGTCAGCCCGATAATTCTTCCAAACTCTTCACTGTTTATTCCAAGGTCGGTTTCCATCAGCTCCCTTAGAGGTGAAAAGAAATCCTGAAAATAGTAGGTTGAAAACATAAGGCTGCTCACCAGTACAAGTACAAGCCACCGTACAGCAGCAGAATCCCTCATTAATCTTTTTGCTTCATTCATTACAATAAATATTATTTGGTTTATTTTTTCTGCCGTAACATTTATTACGGTAACAGAAAAAGGGCGGCTTCTGAATTCTGCCACCCTTTAAATTTTATGTTTTATTTTTTCCTAACCGATTTTACCGCTCCCGTTTCAGGATGAAACTCAATCGAATATTCGCCATAAAGCAATTCTTCGGGCAGGGGTGCAATCTGGCCAAACTGTGGTAAGACAGTCCGTGCGGTTGCAATGGTATTTATTTCATAAACTATGCTGACATTAGCCACTGCCGGCATCCGGTAATAAATTCCACTTTCACCTGCCACCGGATTTTCAGATTTGGAAAGCCCCGAAAATTTGGAAACCAATTCTTTATCAGGTTCAACCTTAATATTTACCGGCTTACCTGAAAGGTCGGAAGCAGGAAGAACTCCGGCATCCTCTGAAAAACGAAAAACCACCTCTCCCCTGTCGGATGAAGAAACCGGCACAAAATCAAAGCTGAACTCCTGTGTTTCGTATGTTGTGCGCCCTGCAAACAGGCTCATATATTCCTTTTCTATATTATCAAGTTCCTGAAGGCTTATTTTATAAGCTTCGCCGTCGGGATGAAATTCATCCAGCATTCCTGCAACGGTGTGATACCGGTTAACCCTGCATTCGAGAATCCGTTCAGCGGCTTCGGCGGCCTTTCTGTCGGTGCTTACACGTACCGATCTGTAATTATTGCTTGAATCACCCTGAACTATATATGGTTCGCTGTTAATGTTTGCAAAGGAAAACCCGTCATTTTTTTTAACTTTTGCTGTCAGATTGTTGGCTTTTAAAACAATTTGCCCGTCATCGCCTGAGGTGGTGTTAATTCCCGCAAGAATTCCGCTTTGTGTGAGGGCCACACGAAAAGCAGCATCTCCGGTTGCTTTATAAACCTGATTAGGGTCAGGTTCACTGAATGATTCAAGTTCCACATTGTCAAAATACCATCTTACAGACGCACGTGTTCTGACATCCTTTATCCCAAGCAACTGTTCTGCATAAGCAGCATAAGGCCCGGGTTCAAAAGTTTCCTTTACCGCTTTCACCTTAATATTCAATCCTGTGCGCGGCAGGGCATACACTATTCCTTCATGAAAGGCAGGCACTGCACTGCCATCAGTTTTCCCGCGCTTTTGCCCCAAAGCGGGCATGGCTAATATTACAGCCAGTATAAAAATTGTTGTTCTCATTTTTCTGATTTTATTTAAAGGCATAAAAATAGAATTTTTATTGCTCAACACAAGATAATTTTGCTTAAAGCAGGCAGTTTACCTTATTTTAAGCTCTTAAAAGCCTCTCCCAGATACTCTGCAATATCACCTGCAATGAGAGACTCCTGCGATTTTTCAGAAGCTGCGAAATCACCGGCAAGCCCGTGTAAAAATACTCCTGCAACAGCAGCATTCTTTGCCGGCAAACCCTGCGAGATCAGTCCCAATATTATTCCCGTGAGTGAATCTCCGCTGCCGGCAGTTGCCATTCCCGGATTTCCGGTTGAGTTAAGAAAAATGTTTCCGTCAGGTAATGCAACTGATGTATAAGCCCCCTTCAACACAATTATTATTTTAAATTCCATTGCCGTCTCTCGCTGTTTCTGAATCATTTCCCACGAATTTGCAAATTCTCCGGCCAGACACCTGAACTCACCCGGATGAGGAGTTAAAATTGTATTTTCGGGAAGCATTTTCAGCAACTCCCTGTTTTCTGAAAGAATATTGATTGCATCGGCATCTAAAACAAGCGGAACAGATATTTTTTCAATCAGTTTTTGCAATGCTCTGCTGGTAACATTTTCCATTCCGATTCCCGGCCCGGCACCAATTGCTGTATATGGGGTTAAATCGAGAACTTCAGAAAAAACCAATTCATTATCATCAACAGTTACCATTGCCTCGGGCACAGCAGTCTGAATTACGGTATATCCGCAACCCGGAACATGTGTTGTAAGCAACCCGGCACCCGAACGAAGGCACGATTTTGAGGCAAGCAAGGCTGCACCCATTTTCCTGTAACTTCCGGCAATCAGCAGGACATGGCCGAAAGTTCCTTTATGTGAGAACCTGCTTCTTTCAGGAAAAAACTTTTTTATATCCTCTTTTTCAATAAAAAAATAATCTGAATGAGTCAGGGCTATTCCATCGGGATGTAATCCAATCGGAAGCACCTCCCATTTGCCTGTAAACTTTTCATTTTCTGCAAACAAAAAGCTGATCTTGAGAAACTGAAAAGTGAGGGTAAAATCTGCCTTTAAAATATTTTCAGGAATATTTTCCGAATTGTCTTCACCCATCAGTCCGCTTGGAATGTCAATTGCAACTTTTATGTTCGGCAGACTATTGAGCTTACGTATTATTTCGGCGGGAAGTCCCTGTAACCGGCGCGTCAGTCCCGAGCCAAAAAGCCCGTCAACTATAATATCCGTTCCGGTTATATCAGGAAAATGTTCAGGTTTGGAAATTTTGTTGAGGGATACTTTTCCCTGTTCTTTCAGCCGTTGCAAATTAACGGCAGGCGAACCTGTCAGCTCTTTACCCGTATCCAACAGCCACACTTCACAATTATATCTGTTTCCGGCCATTTGACGTGCAATTGCAAGTGCATCGCCACCGTTGTTGCCGGGGCCTGCAAAAAAAATCATTTTCCTGTCTGCAGAAAAATGCCCTGTCAGCCAGTTTGTAATCTGCAAGGCTGCCCGCTCCATTAAATCAATATCGGCAACAGGCTCGTTTTCAATTGTGTATTTATCAATTTCGGCAATCTGACGGGTGGTAAAAAGCTTCATAATCTGACATTTTATGTTTCATCAAAATATTTTGACAAAACCACGAATAATACGAATTGTATTTACAAAATAGTACAAACTGTTTTGTAAATTTACAATCGTTAATACCGATGGTTAAAATATTTAAAACAATTGAGCAAAGCGATAATTAGTCTATTATATTTTTCCAATCGGTATAAAAATAACAAAAACAAAATTAAACAACTGCTGTAAAATTAAGCTTTTTCAAAGTTTAAAACAGTGATAGCCACAGCTGCTTATATTTTTAAACTGACTTCTTTTGATAAAACGATGAAAGGAAACTGAAAATTTCAACAAAATGAAACTTTTCTTCATCAACATTTATTCTAATCTTCTTTATTCTCCTCTGATTTTCTATATTTGCGACAAATTGAAACAATTCATTTAAAATAAACATTTTAATACATATCTGATGTTTAAAAATCATCCTAAAGGACTTATCGGAGCTGCCCTCTCAAATATGGGCGAACGTTTTGGTTTTTACATAATGATGGCAATTTTGTCATTGTTTTTAATTTCAAAATTTGGTATAACCAAAACTCAGGCAACATGGATTTACTCAATTTTTTATGCATTAATTTATCTGCTTGCCCTTGCCGGAGGGTTTATTGCCGACAGAACAAAAAAATACAAGGGTACAATTTTGTGGGGATTAATCTTAATGTCAATAGGTTATCTTATGATAGCAATTCCCACTCCCACTCCCGTACCTCATTTTACATTATATCTGATTATAACCTGTTTCGGGCTGCTGGTAATTGCATTCGGAAACGGATTGTTCAAAGGTAACCTTCAGGCAGTTGTCGGCCAGATGTACGATAACCCGGAATATTCAAATAAAAGGGATACAGGTTTTCAGATTTTTTACATGTTTATTAATATCGGGGCATTTTTTGCTCCGCCAATAGCAGTTTTGATGCGAAACTGGTGGGTACAGCATAACGGATTTACCTATAATCCTGATCTGCCTGCATTAAGTCATCAGTTCCTGAAAGGCACCATAACTCCTGAAGCCTCCCAGCGATTTACCGAACTTTCCGCAGCAGTAAGCAAATCGGCACCAACCGATTTAACTGCATTTGCAAATGAATATCTGAACATTTTCAATACCGGATTCCATTATGCATTTGGCGTTGCCATTTTTGCAATGCTTATTTCACTGATAATTTTTATTGTTAACAAAAACAAATTACCCAATCCCGCATTAAAAGCAAAAAGAGATAAGGGCAGCAGTGAGGCACAACACATTGAGATGGATTCCAAAGAAGTACGCCAGCGTATTTATGCACTGTTTTCTGTTTTTGCAGTGGTTATATTTTTCTGGTTTTCATTCCACCAAAACGGTGTTACATTAACATTTTTTGCAAATGACTACACCGATCTGAGCATGTTTAAAATCGACTTCGGATTTGCCACACTTGAAGGTGCCGAGATTTTTCAGCTTTTCAATCCGTTTTTCGTGGTTTTTCTGACGCCAATCATAATCGGTGTTTTTGGCTGGCTGAGAGCAAAGGGAATAGAGCCTTCCACGCCTAAAAAGATTATGATCGGAATGGGGATAGCATCCCTTGGCTTCCTGCTGATGTCCATAGGTTCTGTTGGTTTACCCGACACAAAAACTGTAAGTGCCATGGGCGGACTCAGCGAAGTACAGCGGATAACCCCGTTTTTACTTATCGGAACCTACTTCATTTTAACGGTTGCCGAACTGTTTATCAGTCCGTTGGGATTGTCATTCGTTTCAAAGGTTGCACCACCTCAATATCAGGGAATTATGCAGGGAGCATGGCTTGGGGCGACTGCACTTGGCAACCAACTGCTGATTTTAGGTACCATTTTCTATGAAAATCTCCCGCTTTGGGGCACATGGCTTGTTTTTGTGGCAGCCTGCATTGTTTCAATGTTTACCATGCTGTTTATGCTCAAATGGCTTGAAAAAGTGGCCAGATAAAACACCGCTAAATATTGGTATTAACTGTTGGCTTTTAAATCATTATTTTGTAAATTTAGTTCTTTTACGAGTTTTTAATATTTATTTCGTTAATCCACACTATAAAACCCGTAAAAAACTAACCATTATTTATAATGAAAAAGATTTACAAACTAATTTTTTAAGAAAACAGCAATGAAAAAAAATTTCAAAATTTTAAGCCTTGATGGGGGCGGTCTGAGAGGAATTGTTCCTGTCTTAATTTTAGAGGAGATTGAAAAGAGAAGCGGAAAAAGAATTATTGATTTATTTGATCTGATTTCCGGCACCTCCACAGGCGGACTGATTGCCTGCGGTGTTACTGTTTCGGATGACGGAATAAATCCGGTTTACACCCTGCAGGAAATAGAAGATATTTACACGCAGCGCGGTAAAGATATTTTTCCGAGGAAAACCGTGGCAGGAAAAATTATCAATTCAGTAACTTCTTTAAAACAGCCAAGGTTCAGTGAAGCAGGATTAGACAAAGTTCTTACCGAATTTTTTGGTACACGCAGAATGACAAGTTGTTTAAAACCGATTTTGGTAACTTCATTCGATCTTTACAACAACGAAGCTCTGTTCTTTAAATCGCGCCATGCAATATCACGACCGGGAAGAAATGCACTGTTAAAGGATGTATGCAGGGCAACCTCTGCCGCTCCCACCTATCTACCGGCATATAAATTTAATTTCGACAATAAAACAAGGGTTTGCGTTGACGGCGGAGTTTATATCAATAATCCTTCTGTTGCATCTTTGGTGGAAGTAACAAAATATCACAAAGCAAAGCCATACGAAATGGAATCTGTCACATTAAACAACATTCAGATGCTTTCTTTGGGAACAGGCACATATTCGGCTGACATTGCAAGAAAAAAAGTTGAAAGCTGGGGGCTTCTGGACTGGGCAACAAGCATTACCGATGTTATGATGCAAGCAGTTAACCAAACCGCATCATATATGGCCGATGAGTTAACCAAAACTGATAATTTTTTAAGAATTGATTTAAATATCAAAAATAAAAAACACTCAGATATGGCAGATTCTTCTTCAAAAACCAGAGAATATCTGATTTCAGAGGTAAAATCACAAATATTCGGGAATGCCACAATGATGAAGCAATTGGATAAATTTATTGAAAAGCTGTTGGCCGACTAATCTGCCGGAAATTGTAAAACACAAAAAAACCGGCACTAATTTATACATTGTCAGTTCTCATTTTATAATCAATCATTCGATTAATAATGAATGATTATAAATCTGTTATAATTATTATCAATAATATAATTTCAGAAAAACAAATATTCTTTAACTTTAACCGTGAAACATTTATCAACTTTTTTAAACCATATTAAAATGAACAGATTATTGATATTGACAATCATTATCGCAGCATTAACAGGCTGCCGGCCTTCAGGTAAAGAAGGCAGTAAAAAAGCAGGCGAAATCGTAACAAGAGAAAGAGGTGAAGTTATTCTTAAAGATTTTGGCGGCGATCCGCTTGTAATAAACATTGAGAACTATACTCTTGAAAATGAAAACTTCCGTACTGCAATCTGGACGGGCGAGTTTTTTCAGCTAACGGTAATGTCAATTCCCGTGGGTGGTGAAGTTGGCCTGGAAATCCATCATGACATTGAGCAGTTTCTCAGAATTGAAGAAGGCGATGCGGAAGTGCTGATGGGTGATAAAAAAGATGAACTGACTTTTGTCCGGCAGGCCGGTGATGACGATGTTATTTTTGTTCCGGCCGGAAAATGGCACAATGTTGTTAACAAAGGCGACAAGCCTCTCAAACTGTATTCAATTTACGCCAAGCCTGAGCATCCTTTCGGAACCGTTCACAAGGATAAAGCCGAATCGGATGCGGCAGAACATGACCATGAGCATTAATTTTAAAAGTCAATAAAAAAGGAGCTACCGCTCCTTTTTTATTTTTTATCTTTTTGCAATTTCTTCTTTTAACCATCTGGGACGGTCGGTTGTAATTTTTTCAACACCAAGATTAATCAGGGTTTTTGCCATATCAGGATCGTTAACCGTCCAAGTAAGCACCTCAATTTTTAACTCTTCCGCCTTTTTCATAACTTCCTGATCAATAATTTTGTAATTCAGGTTTACACCTTCCAGTCCTTCCCTCGCAGATTCTTCCATTTTTTCGAGTAATCCCTCCTTTGTTGAACTAAGCCAGTAACATGCATTGTTTGGAAATGCCTTTTTTGCCGCAAGTATTGCTTCCCAGCCAAAAGCGATAAAAATCATCTGATCGGCTTTTCTGCTTTTCAAAATCTCCTTTTTCATAAACGGAATAATCTCCGGACCGGTTTTTATTTCAACAACAAGCTTTTTACCGGCAGGAACAGTTTTAATAATATCTGACATAAAAGGCAATTTTTCACCTTTAAAAATTTCACCTTTCCAACTGCCTACATCAACCTTGCGCAAATCTTTTGATTTAGTGTCTTTAATATCATAAGAAAATTCACCGCCCGAGGTTCTTTTTGTATTCCTGTCGTGCATAACCATTACCTTGTTGTCTTTGGTAAGGTAAATGTCAATTTCAACCGCATCGGCACCAAGTTCCCATGCCATATTTGCCGATGCAACGGTATTTTCAGGTGCAAGATAAGAAGCTCCCCTGTGTGCAATAAAATAAGGCTGGGCCATAATGCTCAAACTAAAAAAAGTAAGTAATAAAGCTAATCTGAATTTCATTTTTTATTATTTTTTCAGTAGTGTCCGACTAAAATAATAAAGAGAAGGTACTCCCTTGCGGTTTCCC
>CAZXTX010000108.1:0-9120 GCA_964643695.1 uncultured Mariniphaga sp.
AACCGCCGTGACCATATGGCATTGGTTGCAGTCCGCGACAACGGGCAGGGAATAACCGAAGAATTGCGCGATAAGCTTTTCAGTCCCAGTTTTACAACAAAATCGAGCGGTATGGGACTCGGACTGGCAATAGTTAAAAATATAGTTGAGAACTTTTCCGGCCATGTATGGTTTGAAACCAAAGAGGAAGAAGGTTCGGTATTTTATATCGAAATTCCGGTGTGGGAAGGGTAATTTATGAAACAGATTAATTATCCGGTTTCTTAATAAAAGTATTTTAACAGAATAAAGAATTATGGTACCATTGTCATTTCAGCAGATATTACAACGACTAAAAGAGACGGAGCTGCCCGAAACCGATATTGTAATCGGAATTGGTACAGGCGGTATTGCGCCTGCGGTTATGGTTGCCGCACATCTGAACACCGGACTCAGGGTAATGACCCTCAATTACCGTGATGAGAATAACACCCCCCTTTACGATGAACCGAAAGTAATTGCGGAACCACCCTCAGGACTTGAAGGAAAAAGGATATTGCTTGTTGACGATGTCTCCGTATCCGGAAAAACTATGCAGACGGCTTTGAATCAGCTGAAAGGTCTGAATGTTAAAACACTGGCGATGAAAGGCAAAGCCGATTATGTGCTTTTCCCCGAAATAAAAGATTGCGTAAAGTGGCCCTGGAAACCTTGATATGCCGTTATTGCTTCACTTTCCCGCCTCCTGCTTTTTTATCACTAAATCTGCTGAAACCGGGAGGTGATCGGAATGAAGGAAATCGTGGGTCTGAAAATTATATGACTTAAACACTTTACTGTGAAATATATAGTCAATTCGCAAAACCGGCAGCAGGTTTACAAATGTGCGCCCGATTCCTTTTCCCGAACAGACAAACGCATCTCTAAGCCCTTTTCGCAGCTGATGATATGCATAGGAAACAGGAGTTTCATTCAAATCGCCGCAAACAATAACCGGATAAGGCGATTCCTTTATCATTTCACGCACCGTTTCCACCTGATTGGCCCTTGTGCGGTATCCTTTTCTAAGCTTTAACCCCATTTTGCGGGCATCCTTAATATCCTCCTCCGTATAAATTCCCTGTTCAACAATTGCATAATCAAGAGGGTCAATACCAAAGGAATGCAAATGAACATTAAAAATCCTGACGGTATCTTCCCCGATAAGCACATCAGTATAAATGGTAATATTACGGGAATTCTCAAACCGGATCTCCTTCATAAACAAAACCGGGAAACGCGACAGGGTTACTGAACCAAAAGTGCTGCTGCTGCGGGCATACTGATAATGATTGATAAAACCCAGTTTTTCAACTGTTTGCGGAAGATTGAAAATATTGTTGTAACGAAGCCTTACCTCCTGTAAACAGACAATATCGGGCTTTTCAGATTCAATAAACCGGATAATTTCATCGGCTGTCTGTTTTGATGTGAGCTCGCCGGCACCCCTAAAATGGTTGACATTATACGAAAGAACTTTAACGTCACCCTTTTCTATGACTCGTCCTTTAAACTGAACAAACCGCGAAACATATCCCCAGCCGGCTAATATCACAAACAGGGAAATAAAAAGATAACGTGGTTTTACAATCAGCCAGAAAATGACAAAACCAATATTCAGCAGTAAAATTACGGGATAGGCAAGGCCGAAAAATGAGGGTATCCAGTTTTTTTCGGGAGAAATATAACCTGATGCATAAGCAATAATCATTGCCATAATTATCAGCAGATTAAAACCCAATAAAATATACTTTATCAGTTTTCTCACTTTTTTTATTAATAATTTATAAGTATCCGGTTGTAAAAATGCCAAAGTTATTTTAAAAGCATGCTAAGTTTTTTAATATTTATTTTTATGGCAGCTCACCATCCTCACTTTTCCGTTCAAATCTTTTTTTATTTCGATATTTTGAAATCCCTCATTTTTCAGGAGCTCTTCGGTTTCCTTTCCAAACATTTCATTTATTTCCAGAAACAACCGGCCATTTTCAGTGAGATGCGCCTTTGCAAACCCTGCCAATGCCCTGTAATAAATCAGTGGATTTTCATCAGATACAAATAAGGCGGCTCCCGGCTCATATTCAAGAACATTAGCCTCCATCAGCTCCTTTTCACTCTCCCTCACATAAGGCGGATTACTTACAATAAGGTTATAACTTTCCCAGTTATAGTTTTTCCAGTTTAAAATATCGGCCTGAAAAAATGCAACATCCAAATTATTCAGTTCGCCATTTTTACGGGCAACTTTTAATGATTTCTCAGAAATATCAACTCCCGAAACATCAGCCAGCGGAAACTGCTTTTTTAAGGCAAGTGCAATGCAGCCGCTGCCGGTACCAATATCGATAATTGACAAATCATCACCGGAAATAGTTTTTGCAATCCAGTGTATCAACTCCTCCGTTTCGGGTCGGGGAATAAGCACGGCAGGTGTTACCTTCAGTTTTAAACCGTAAAATTCGGTTTCACCGAAAATATACTGAACCGGCTCAAACATTTTCAGCCGTTCCACAATTCCGGCAATTTTCTTACTGCTTTCCGAATCTATAACCTCGTCAATTTTAAGCACCTGAGCTGTATAATCCAGTCCGCACACATTTTCCAGAATAATACGTACAAACGCTTTTATTTCGGTTTCGGGGTAAAAACCGGTTAATTCTTTTTTAATATATTGAATAGTCGCCCTCATTATATTACTTTTGACACCATAAAGATACTTTTTCCCTGCAAATGGAAGTGAACGAAAAATATATGATGCGCTGTATTGAACTGGCCGGACTTGGTGCCGGAGCCGTTTCACCAAACCCGATGGTGGGCTGCGTTATTGTTCACAATGGAAAAATTATCGGCGAGGGTTTTCACCGGAAACACGGCGGTGCACATGCCGAGGTAAATGCCGTTAACTCGGTAAAGAACCCCGAACTGTTGAATGAGAGCACAATGTATGTTTCACTTGAGCCGTGTGCCCATCACGGGCTGACCCCGCCCTGCTCCGATCTGATTGTGGAAAAACAGATTCCGCATGTTGTAATCGGGACAGTTGACCCGGCATCGGAAGTTGCCGGAAAAGGAATTGAAAAACTTCGCAGGGCGGGAGTCAAAACCGATACCGGCATTCTTGAAAATGAGTGCAGGGAGCTGAACAAACGGTTTTTTACATTTCACGAAAAAAAGCGGCCCTATATTATCCTGAAATGGGCACAAACAGCCGACGGTTTCATCGATATTGAAAGAAAAAGTAAAGATTTCGGCGAACCGACATGGATTACAGGAAGCCTCTCTTTAACACTGGTGCATAAAATAAGAACCGAAGAAGATGCCATTCTGATTGGTACAAATACAGCGGAAAAAGACAATCCGTCACTGACTGCCCGCCACTGGCACGGAAAAAATCCGGTGCGTGCCGTAATCGACAGGGAGTTGCGGCTATCGGAAAAGTTAAATCTGTTTGATAATAAATCCGAAACAATAATTTTCAACTCACAAAAAAACAGTGAAATCTCCAACACAAAATGGGTTAAAATTGATTTCGAAGAGAATATAATTCCTCAAATCCTTGACTTTTTCCGGCATAAAAAGGTTTTATCGGTTATAGTTGAAGGCGGACAGCAACTTTTAAACAGTTTTATTGAACTTAACCTGTGGGATGAAGCCCATGTTTTTACAGGAAACAATTTTTTTCAGAAAGGAATTCCGGCTCCCGCAATAAGCGGAAAAATTTCAGCTCAGGAAGTTCTGGACAATGACAGGCTTACGGTATTTACCAATTTTTCAGCCTAAAGAACGATACTTTTTGGGCCGCCGGGCATTATTTCAATTTTCAGTACTTTTTCAACATACTGAAAGTAGTAAAACAGCTTGTGATTCAGTTCAAAACCATAGTCAATATGCGGCTCGTACCCCACAATATGTTCAAAAAAGTTATTCTTTCCGGCACGTGATGCATTGTAGTTCCATGCAGTTACATACTGCCGGTTCCAGTTTTCGTAATATTGCTGCGAACGGTACTGCGATGGCATGTTATGAAGAGCATACCAGGTTTCAAATTTTGTATCAAAAGTTTCAAGCTGATAGATAAGAGAATCACTAACCTGTTCCGATTCATCCTTGTTTTCTCCGATTTTTATTGCACTCCTCTGAGTTGTGCATGCCCATACAAATAGAATTGCTAAAGTAAAAAACATTAATTTTCTCATTTTCTCCTCCATTGTTTCAAGTCACTTAATGATACGAAATTTGTTCCAAAATTGTTTTTCATTCCAATTTTTATGAAATTTAGCACGAAAATATCAAATTAGAGGGTTATTTATGGAATCCGGATTAAATTTTTGGTCAGTTTTCTCGTTAATTTTCCTTATTACGGCTATTCCGGTGGCAATTATGATTATTTTGGAAAAACGATCGCCGTTTAAAACTGCCGCATGGGTACTTGCACTCATTCTTCTTCCGGTTTTCGGGGTTATTTTCTACCTGTTTTTTGGCCAGGAATATCGTAAAAAGAAAATATTTTCCAGAAAAGGATTAAAAAGCCTCAGCCTTTACAAACAACTCTCGTTCAGACAACTCAGGGAGTTTGAGCAGTCGCTGAGTAAACTGAACCCCAATGTGCGCAATAAGGAAAACATTATTAAACTGCTGCTTAGAAACTCATCATCGCTGCTTACTTCCGGCAATAAACTTACAATTCTGAAAGACGGCGAAGATACATACAATGCCATTTTTGCAGCTATTGAGCAGGCCGTTCATCATATTCATCTGGAATACTATATTATTGAAAATGATAAAATTGGCAATCGTCTGAAAGAACTGCTCATTAAAAAGAGCAAAGAGGGAATAAAAGTCCGGATTATTATTGACGATGTGGGCAGCTGGAGGCTTAGTAAAAGATATATCGGAGAACTGGAACAAAACGGCATTGAGATTTATTCATTTATGGAGGTCAGATTTCCGAGGCTGACTTCGCGTGCCAACTACCGTAATCACCGTAAAATAGTTGTGGTTGACGGAAAAACCGGATTTGTTGGCGGGGTAAATTTTGCCGACCGCTATCTGGAAGGGTTAAAAAAAATCGGCTCGTGGCACGATATTCACCTGCAAATTGAAGGTAATGCGGCGAAAAGCCTGCAGGTGGTTTTTTCTGCCGACTGGTTTTTTACTACAAAAGAGAACTTAACCGAACCTGAATATTTTCCTAATCTCATTGAAACAACAGGTGTTCCGGTTCAGATTTCCGCAAGCGGCCCCGACTCCGACTGGGACAGCATCAATCAGGCATTTTTTGCCGCAATTACCTCCGCCCGGTCAAAAGTCTATATCGCAACACCATATCTTATGCCTCCGCAGGAGCTTATATATGCACTAAAAACAGCCGCACTCAGTAATGTGGATGTTAAAATTCTGATACCTGAAAACTCAGATTCACTGATTACACACTGGAGTTCATTTTCATATATTGAAGAGCTGCTGGAATCGAGGGTGCGGATTTACTTTTTTCAGAATGGATTTGTGCACAGCAAATTTATTATTGTGGATAATGTTTTTTCAACTATCGGCTCAACAAATCTGGATTTCCGAAGCCTTGAAACAAATTTTGAAGTGAATGCCTTTATTTACGATGAAGGTTTTAATCAGGAGATGAAAGAGTGCTTTTTCGATTATTTGAAAAACAGCCGTGAAATTAAACTTGCTGAATGGCGGCAGCGAAAATGGCACTTTAAATTCCGCGAATCATTGGCACACATCGTAAGCCCGTTGCTTTAAAACCAAACCCCGGCATTTCCAGTCGGTATTAATTGATAGTGCGGCTGCCCAGCTTTTCAGACAAAAACTTCTCAACCCGCTTCAGATTCATATATTTCGACTGTTCCTCAATAATTTTTTCAAAATCATCAGCCTTGGTTGCCGCCTCAATCTCCTTTTCAATATCATCAAGCATCAGCTTAATTTTCAACAGCTTATACTCATAAACAATTCTCGGTACAAGATAATCAAGAATCTCCTCCTCCTTTTCGGTGTATGCTCCTGCCTTTGCCCATCTTTTACTTTCCTGAAATTTTTCTGAAAGCAAATTGGTAACCAGACTGCTGACTTCTGCATCCGAATGGTAAATAAAATGGCGTTTCAGGTCATAATTTTCATCATTTAGATATTCTTTCACCTCATCATAAATTTTTCTGAAAAGCCTGTTTTCGGGTACCAGATCATCATTTTCAAGTTCACCCATCATATACTCGGCCACATTGATATTAATATCCTCTTCCGGATTCTCATCATCACTTTCAAATACAACATAATGATAGTATTTCAGCAAAAAGCGGAGCAGTTCCAGCTCCTCGACATACAAACCGTAAGGCTTGTCTTCCTCAATAACAACCTGCTTTGCGGCTGCCGGCTCATTATAAAGCGGTTCATTTGACTCACGCATTCTTTTTTTGCGGAACTCTTCATTTTGCCGGTATTTCTGCTTTCTTACCTCGGCATACAAAATCTCCTCGTCAACATCCAGAAGCCTGCTGCTCTCCTTAATATAAACCGAACGGGTAATCGTATCGGGAATTACCGAAACCGAACGGGTAATATCTGTAATCAGCCGTGCCCTTGCCACCGGATCCTTTTCGGCATCCTTCATCAGTAACCGGGTTTTAAACTGAATAAAATCGGTTTCATTCTCCTCAATAAACTGATTAAACCCCGAAGCCCCTTTTTTTCTGGCAAACGAATCGGGGTCTTCACCATCGGGAAGCAGTAAAACCTTAACGTTCATCCCCTCTTCCAGAACAAGGTCAATTCCGCGGAATGATGCTTTAATTCCTGCCTCGTCGCCATCGTATATAAGTGTAATATTTGGCGTAAACCGCCTTATCAGCCTTATCTGTTCGGTTGTAAGTGCCGTCCCCGATGAAGCCACAACATTCTCAATACCTGCCTGATGCATCGACATTACATCGGTATAACCCTCAACCAGAAAACACTTTTCACTGCGTGCCATTTCACGCTTTGCCTGAAAAATACCGTACAAAATCCTGCTTTTGTGGTATATCTCCGATTCGGGTGAATTTAAATACTTGGCCGCCTTTGGGTCATCTTTCAGGTTCCGTCCGCCAAAGGCAATAACTGCTCCTGCCAGATTATGAACCGGAAAAATTATCCTGCCTGCAAACCTGTCGCGCACCCAGTCGTCACGCTTAATGGTAAGCCCGGTTTTTTCGAGATACTCCATTTTATACCCCTGCTTCTGTGCAAATTCGGTAAAGGGAGCCTTATCATCGGGGGAATAGCCCGTTTCAAACTTTTTGAGAATGTCGTCCCTGAAACCGCGCTCCCTGAAATAACTCAGCCCGATTGTTCTGCCTTCATTCTCTTCCCACAAATTGCGTGTAAAGTATTTCTGTGCAAATGCCGACACAATCATCATGCTCTCCCTGTCATCCTTCAACTGCTTCTGCTCCTCGGTTTCCTCCTCCTCAACAACCTCGATATTGTATTTTCGGGCCAGCCATTTCAGTGCCTCGGGATAACTCAGACTTTCATGCTCCATGATGAAATTCACGGCATTACCCCCCTTTCCGCAGCCAAAACATTTAAAAATTCCCTTTGCAGGCGAAACGGTAAAAGAAGGTGTCTTTTCATTGTGAAACGGACACAATCCCAGCATGTTAACCCCTCTGCGGCGAAGGGTTACAAATTCGGAAACAACATCGGCAATATTCGCTGCATCCAATATTCGCTGTATGGTAAACTGATCTATCACTTTTACAAATGTAGGAATTTTGTGAAGAGAAGTTTTATATTTTACCCTATCTTTAAGCCTTAAACTTTTCAACAATGAAGAAAAAGCTGGTAATTTTAACCGGTGCGGGCATAAGTCAGGAGAGCGGGCTGAAAACTTTCCGCGACATGGGGGGCCTCTGGGAACAATATGAAGTAACCGAGGTGGCAAGCCCCGAAGCATGGCGGCAAAATCCGGAACTTGTACTCAGGTTTTACAACGAAAGAAGAAAACAACTGTGGGATGCAAAACCAAATGCAGGACATCTGGGAATTGCAGAGCTTGAAAATTGGTTTGATGTGGAGGTTATCACCCAGAATGTTGACGACCTGCACGAACAGGTGGGAAGTACTAAAGTACTGCATCTACACGGCGAACTTCGGAAAGCACGCTCCACCGCCGATGAATCCCTGATTTACACACTTCAGCACTGGGAACTGAAAGCAGGTGACAAATGCGAAAAAGGAAGCCAGCTTCGTCCGCATATTGTATGGTTCGGCGAAATGGTGCCCGAAATAGGAAAAGCATCCGAAATTGCGGCAACTGCCGATATTTTTACGGTAATAGGTACCTCCTTGGCTGTATATCCTGCCGCCGGACTGATGAACTATACCAGACCGGGAACGCCTTTATTTGTGCTTGACCCGGGAGATCCGCAGTTTAGCGGCAAAAATGTTACTTTTATTCAGGAAAAGGCCGGCACCGGAATCGAAAAACTAAAATCTGAACTGTTAAAATTAAAATAATATGGACAAAAGATTTTTTATTGCTGTTCTTATGCTTTTTATCGTTCAGCTTGTATCCGCACAACGCTTCGAAGGCGGTTTAATTGGAGGTTTCAACGCCTCACAGGTTGAAGGTGACTATTTTAAGGGATACAACAAACCCGGAATTGTTGCAGGTTTCTTTGTTCAGACTGATGTGGCACCTGCAATTTTTGCAGCTATGGAAATTAAATACTCACAGAAGGGGTCGCGTAACAGAATTAAAAAGGATGATCCCACTCCGCTAAAATATATAATGCGCCTCGGATATGTGGATGTGCCGCTGTATATGGGTTTCAGAACAAACGACCGGGGCTCGGTAGTTGCCGGTGTTTCGGCGGGATACCTGATTCATGCAATGGAGTACGGTGAATACGGGAAGTTTCCCGAAGAAGACCAGCATATGTTTAAAAACCTTGATTTGCAGCCTTTTATCGGTTTTCAGTTTGACATGCTGGACAATCTGAAGGTGGATTTGCGGTTTGCATTGTCGGTGCTGCCAATCAGGGGACAGCCCGGCGAAGATGCCACCAACTACTACTGGCACAACAACCAGTTTAATAATGTCAT
>CAZXTX010000109.1:0-5244 GCA_964643695.1 uncultured Mariniphaga sp.
GACTATTTTGTAAATACAATTCGTATAACATATTTCGGGTATTGACTGAACAACCGTTATAATGAATTAGCTATAATCGTTATCTTTGGCCGCATCTTTTGTTAAAATGATTTCATTAAATAAAGTACAGGTTAGTTTTGGCGGATTTGACCTGATTAAGGAGAGCAGTTTTTTAATCAGGGCGGATGACAGAATCGGGCTTATTGGTAAAAACGGAGCCGGAAAAACAACTTTGCTGAAAGTTATTAACGGTATATTAAAACCTACTGCCGGCGAAGTCAATATTCCCGGTGAAACAACAATAGGATATCTTCCGCAGGAGATGAAAACGGTTGACAGAAACACTCTTTTTGATGAAGCTGTTCTGGCATTTGGAGAAATACTGTCAGTCGAGAAAAAAATTTCAGAGTTAAATAAAAAAATTTCAGAGTCTGATGATTATGATTCTCCGACATATCTTGATAAACTTAATAAATTTTCAGAGTTGAATGAGAGGTTTTTTATTTTGGGTGGCGACAACTATCAGGCAGAAGTTGAAAAAACATTGTTCGGACTGGGTTTTGAGCGTTCCGATTTAAATCGTCCCACTTCCGAATTTAGCGGCGGCTGGCGCATGCGAATCGAACTTGCCAAATTATTGCTGAAAAAACCTGATGTGGTTTTACTTGACGAGCCTACCAATCATCTTGATATTGAGTCAATTCAGTGGCTCGAGAATTTTTTGAAAAATTATTCGGGGGCTGTGGTGCTTGTTTCGCACGACAAAGCATTTTTAGATGCGGTGTGTAACAGGACATTTGAAATTTCGCTCGGAAAAATTACCGATCAAAACCTGAATTATTCTGCATTTGTAAAGTGGAAAAAGGAACAGCATGAAATTCAGCTTGCCGCATACAGAAACCAGCAAAAAATGATTGAGGATACCGAAAGGTTTATTGAACGTTTCAGGTATAAAGCCACAAAGGCAATTCAGGTACAGTCCAGAATTAAACAGCTTGAAAAGATTGATAGAATTGAGGTGGAGGAGGAGGATAATTCTGCACTGAAAATTAATTTTCCACCGGGGCCCCGCTCAGGAAGAGTAGTTATTGAAGCTAAGGGAATAGCCAAAAGTTACGGCAGCCATTTAGTTTTGGATGATATTAATTTGAAAATAGAAAGTGGCGATAAAGTGGCTTTTGTCGGGCGAAATGGTGAGGGAAAAACCACTTTGGTACGAATAATCCTTCAGCAGTTGGACTATTCGGGTGAATTAATTACAGGGTACAATGTTAAGATTGGCTATTTTGCTCAAAACCAGGCACAGCTTTTAAATGAGGATTTAACCGTTTTTGAAACAATTGATGAAATAGCTGTTGGTGATGTCAGGACAAAAATCAGGGATATACTGGGAGCCTTCATGTTTTCGGGTGACGATATTGACAAAAAAGTGAAAGTTTTGAGCGGAGGCGAAAAATCTCGTCTGGCAATGATACGGCTTATGCTTGAACCGGTTAACCTGCTGGTGTTGGATGAGCCCACAAACCATCTTGATATGCAGTCGAAGGAAAGACTAAAAGAAGCTTTGTTGCAGTTTTCAGGAACGGTGGTTGTGGTTTCACACGATCGCGAATTTCTTGACGGACTCGTGAATTGTGTTTATGAATTCAGAAATAAGAAAATAAAACAGCATCTGGGTGGTATTTACGATTTTCTTGAAAAGAAAAAGATGGAGTCGTTAAAAGAACTTGAGGTGAGTTTGAAAAGTTCTCAGCCAAAAATACAGGATAAAAAGGATACCCGGAAAAAAGGCCCCGATTATGAAGAACGCAGGGAGATAAATCGTACTGTTACAAGGCTCGAAAGATTAATTGCCGGCATTGAAAATGAAATTGAAGAATTGGAAGGTGAAATTGCCGTAATGGATGAACTTTTAGCAAATCCTGAAAATGTGACCGCCCCCGGATTTTATGAAAATTACGAAATTAATAAGAAGAAACTTGCTGTGGTAATGAAGGAGTGGGAGAGTCTGCATGAAGAATTAGACAGCTGGATATTAAAAAAAGACTGGTAATGAATAGTGAAGATTTTATTTTTGGAACAAGGGCGGTTATTGAAGCCATAAATAGTAACCGTAATATTGAAAAGGTTCTTTTAAAAAAAGGAGTTGAAAATGAACTGTTTGATGAACTGTTTCATCTGATAAGGGAAAACGGGATTCCGTTTCAGTTTGTGCCTGTTGAGGGGATAAACCGCATAACCCGCAAAAATCATCAGGGAGTTATTGCTTTTATATCGGCAGTTGATTTTTCCGATATTGAAGTTGTTCTTCCGGGGGTGTTTGAGTCGGGCGAAGACCCGCTTTTGCTGATTGTTGACCGGATTACCGATGTGAGAAATTTTGGGGCAATTGTACGGACTGCCGAATGTGCAGGAGTGCATGCGGTAATTATTCCTGAAAAAGGGAGTGCACGAATTGGTGCCGATGCGGTAAAAACATCGGCAGGTGCATTGCACAGGGTTCCTGTTTGCAAGGTTAAAAGCCTTGAAAAAACAGTGGAGTTTTTAAAACAGTCGGGTGTTAAAATTGTGGCTGCAACTGAAAAAGCTGAAAAAATCTATACAACATCAAAAATGGACATGCCGGTTGCAATAATTTCCGGTTCTGAAGAAACGGGGATATCACAGAATGTATTAAAACTGGCAGATGAGCAGGTAAGAATTCCGTTGTTTGGAGAAATTGAATCACTTAATGTTTCGGTTGCTGCCGCACTAATTATTTATGAGGCTGTAAGGCAGAGACATTAACTGTAAACCGGAATTGTGCGTTTGAACGACTCTTCAAGGGAAATAAAGGTTTCGGTGCTGGAAATACCGTTTATTTTCTGAATTTGATTACTGAGAATATTTTTAAGGTGCTCATTGTCTCTGGCATATACTTTTACAAAAATTGCATATTGCCCGGTAGTGTAATGACATTCAACAATTTCAGGTATCAGTTTCAGTTTTTCAACAACTTCGGAGAACAATCCGCTTTTTTCAAGAAAAACACCGATGTAACTGCAAGTTTTAAAATCCACTTTGTTCGGGCTGATATGGTATCCGGAGCCGGTTATGATGTTGAGCTCAGTCATCCGGTTTATGCGCTGGTGCACCGCTGCCCGTGAAATACCGATTTTATCTGCAACTTCCTTGAATGGAATCCGTGCATTATTAACTATTATATTCAGAATTTTAAGGTCGGTATCGTCCAGATTATATATTGAGGTCATTGAATATAAATTATCAATTTTAAAAAAAAAGTATAAATCCTGTTTTGTTACTTGATGGAAATTTGCCGTTTAAAGGCCATTTCGAGTGACATGAATGTTTCTGTACGGGCTATTCCTTCAATTTCCTGCAATTTGTCATCAATAATTGTTTTAAGGTGTTTGTTGTTTTTGGTCTGCACCTTTATAAAAATTGCATATTGTCCTGTAGTGTAGTGACATTCAATAATTTCAGGAATTTTAGCCATCTCCTCAACTACTTTTCTGTGATAATTGGCTTTTTCGAGATAAATTCCCATATAGGCACATGTGTTGTAACCAAGTTTTTGAGGATTTACAATGAATTCACTTCCGGTAATCACTCCGATATTTAAGAGGCGCTGTACCCGCTGGTGAATGGCTGCTCCGGAAACACCACATTCCCTGGCAACTTCAAGAAACGGAATACGTGCATTTTTTGTGATTAACCTGAGGATTTTTTCATCCAGTTCGTCAATTTCTGCAGGAAGTTCGAGATAATCTGATTTATTCATTTTTAATCTGTACGTAAAAAATCAATTTGTAAAACAAAAGTATGAATTATTTACAATTTTATACCTGAAAAGTTAATTTACATTGCAAAACACTCTTTTAATCAGAGAAATATTTAATTATTATTATCAGATTGTTCTTTATTTCGCAGCTGTGAAAAAGCTTTTGTAAAATCATTTCCTGATGGTATCTGAAAAACCCGCAGGTCAAATTCGGAAATAACTGCAAGTATATGATCAAAAATATCTGCCTGAATTGCTTCATAATTAGCCCAGACTGTATCTGTGCTAAAAACGTATATTTCAATTGGCAGGCCTTTTTCGGTAGGCTGAAGGTGTCTGACCATAAATGACATGTTTTTGCTTATCTTTGGATTACTGTACAGATATAGTTCAAGATATTTTCTGAAAATGCCTATGTTGGTTTGCTGCCTTCCGCTGATGACATCTTCGTTTGATATTTCTCTTGTTTTGTTGTATTCCTGAATCTCTTCCTCTTTTTCCTTTACATAATCCCGTATCAGCTTAAACTTGCTTAACCTTTTTAATAGTTCACTGTCGCACATTTTTATACTTGTCATGTCAATATTTATAGAACGTTTAATTCTTCTTCCGCCCGATTCCTGCATTCCTTTCCAGTTGATAAACGACTCGCTTACCATTGCATAAGTTGGAATGGTGGAAATCGTTTTGTCGAAGTTTTCAACTTTAACCGTATTTAATGTGATATCTGTAACAGTTCCGTCAGCCCCTCTGCTGCGCATTTCAATCCAGTCGCCAATTTTAACCATATTGTTTCCCGAAAGCTGAATTGAAGCCACAAAACCCAGAATTGAATCTTTGAAAATTAACAGCAGCACTGCTCCCATTGCGCCTAATCCGGCTAATAAAACAGTAGGATCACGCTGCAGTAAAATTGAAATAATTATGATGCCTGCCAAAAAGAAAATTAAAATTTTAATCAGCTGAAGGTATCCTTTTATCGGTCGTCGGGCGGCATACTGGGTTGTATTGTAAATATCAAGAGAAGCATTCAGAAACGAATTAAAGCTGAAAATAAAAATAAAGACAAAATATATTTTTGATATGTTGGTTAAAAAACCGGAAAGCCATAAGTAATAATCTTTTGACGCTAATAACAGCGCAGTATCGCTTAAGGTGCTGATATTCTGATCAGGGCATGAGAAGCATGCGGAATGCAGAAGAATGAATGCAGGAACGAGATGTACCAGATTGTTGAAGAATTTCCGCTTTACAAGAAAATCGTCCCATTTGGTTTTGGAACGGAAGGCAATCCGGTGAATAATGCTTACAACCACTTTTTTGGTAATTATGTAGGCCAGCATCGCAACTATTACAAGGGCAATAAGTGTTACCAAAGTTGCTGCCGGTTTGGCAAATGTGTCAAGAAAATCAACGGTTCTGAATGTTTCTAAAAAGAATTTATAAACAGATTTCATTTTAAA
>CAZXTX010000109.1:5344-9094 GCA_964643695.1 uncultured Mariniphaga sp.
TACGATGCGGCGGCATCGGTGCCGTATGACCATATTTATGTTTTGGTAAACAGCGAACGGTATGGCGGTGGCGGATTTTATAATTTTTTAAGTGTTTGTACATCTGATAACTATCTTACAAAAGAGGTTTTTGTTCATGAATTTGGTCATGGTTTTGCAGGTCTGGCCGACGAATATTATGACTCGTCCGTCGCATATCAGGATTATTACAATCTTGATGTTGAACCCTGGGAACCCAATATTACCACAATGGTTGACTTCGATAAAAAATGGAAATCTGCCATAAAACCGGGAATACCGGTGCCGACACCACGCAAATCAGAATATTCCGGCACCGTGGGACTTTTTGAGGGAGGCGGCTATATGGCGAAAGGTATTTACAGTCCGGTAATGGACTGCAGGATGAAAAGCAACAATGCCGAAAAATTTTGCCCGGTGTGCAGTCTTGCAATTCAAAAGGTTATTGATTTTCATTGCCGTTAATTTTCTGAATTGAAAATTAACGGCAATAATTTTAACATACAGTTGTCTTATCAATAAAGCCATACTACTTCAAAGCGAAGAAGTTCACCGGTGTCATTGCTTAGAATAAATGTTTCGTCATCAATTACTTTATAATTAAGTGTTCCATTCAGAATTTTTAGAACTTCATTTTCAACGGTCATATCAGGACATGCCATCATTGTTGCACCCATTCCGTCAAATTTAATCTGTTTGTTTTTTAATTCATATTTTCCGAAAAATGAATTACAGCCTGCATTACCGTGTGCCATGCTGTTGTGAGATTTGAAGATTATATGAGGTTCACGATCCCAGTTGCTGTCGAATTTTACCTCTTTGCCTCTGATTTTGGTAAGTTTCCAGTACTTTTCTTCAAAGTCGGCAGCTTTTTTCAGAATATACAGGTCAGCAAGATTTCCGGTAATAAGTTTTCCTTCCAGATCCAGTTGGGTGACTTTGTTTTCACCAATCAGATACTTGCTTGGTTCACTTCCGGCATCTTTTACAGACAGTGTTATGATATTGGTTTTTTTGTCAAGCTCAAAACTTCCTTCTTCAGTAAAAGTTCCTTCTCTTTCCTGATAGGTTGTTTCAAGTTTGAAGGTTTTATCCGCGTTCAGCTGAAGTGTTGTCTCAATTCCGGGACAGCTTGCACATGGTAGAACACCGGTGTAAACACCTTCCCAGTCGGGTTTTTTAACATCTGTGTTGCATGAGAAAAGAAACAGACTCAATATTGTTGCTGAAATGAAAAAATGTTTAAAATTCATAATCGTGTTTTTAGTAAATAATTAAATGGCAAAACTTTTTTTAAATATGCCGGTCCAAAGGTATTGATTTTATCATTTTAGTTTTGTGAAGTTTAGGTGTTTAGTTTCAATGTGTGCGTTTTGTTATTTTACTGTAAATATAAAATTATTAATTTCGGCAAAAATTAAAATTTAACATGAAATGAGAGAAATTATAATTGGTAGTATGGTTTTGGTATTGACATTTGCTTCGTGCCAAAATCAAAAGAAAGAAACTCAGACAAGTATGGAAAATCCCTTTTTTGAAGAGTGGACAACACCTTACGGTGTTCCTCCGTTTAGTGAAATTAAAATTGAACACTATCTTCCGGCAATAGAGGAAGGAATAGCACAGCGTGAAGCCGAGATCAATGCAATTGTTGAAAGTGAAACTGAACCAACATTTGAAAATACAATTTTTGCACTTGACAAATCCGGTAGGCTTTTAAGTAAAGTTACAGGTACGTTTTATCCGTTAAATTCGGCAAATACCAGTGATGAAATGCAGGCTCTGGCGCGTGAGATTTCACCGTTGATGACCCGCCACAGCGACAATATATCAATGAATCCGGGTTTGTTTAAAAAAATTAAGAGTGTTTATGACAGGCGCAATGAATTAAACTTTGATAAAGAACAGATGCGCGTTACCGAAAAGTATTTTGATGATTTTGTTCGTAGCGGGGCAAACCTTTCGGAAGCAGATCAGGAAAAACTGAGAAAATTAAATGAAGAACTGTCGCAGCTCAGTTTGCAGTACGGTGAAAATCTTTTGGCCGAAACTAACCGCAATTTTAAACTGGTGATTGATAATAAGGACGGACTTGCAGGTTTGCCGGAAGATGTGATTGCAAGAGCCGCTGAAGATGCAAAAGCTTTTAACGAAGAAGGTAAATGGGTGTTTACTCTGGCAAAACCCAGTATGCTGCCTTTTTTGCAATATGCAGAAAACCGTGATTTGCGTGAAAAACTTTACCGCGGATATTTTATGAGAGGCGACAATGACAATGAGGCCGACAATAAAGAGGTTATAAAAAAGATGGTAAAACTGCGTGATGAAAAAGCTAAATTGCTTGGTTTCAGAAATCATGCGGATTATATTATTAATGTGAATATGGCAAAAACCCCCGAAGCTGTTTATGAATTTTTGATGCAGCTCTGGAATCCTGCCTTGAAAATGGCAAAGCGCGAGGCGGCTGAAATGCAGGCACTGATTGACAGTGAGGGAGGCGGTTTTAAACTTGCATCGTGGGACTGGTGGTATTATGCCGAAAAACTGAGAAAAGAGAAATTTGATCTTGATGAAGCAGAGTTGAAACCCTATTTCAGTCTGGATAATGCTAAGAAAGGTCTGTTTTACGTAGTGGAAAAACTTTACGGATTGAAAATGGAGCAGCGTAACTGGCCTGCTTATCATGAAGAAGCTGAGGTTTATGAGGTGCTTGAAGCCGACGGCAGCAAACTTGGAGTTATGTATATGGATTTTCATCCGCGTGACGGAAAAAGAGTAGGGGCATGGTCAACCGGATTCAGAAGTGCAACATACCGGAATGGTGAGCGCATTCCGCGTATCGGTTCAATAGTTATGAATTTTACCCGTCCTGCGGGAGATACCCCGGCATTGCTGAGTTTTGATGAGGTTTCAACATTGTTTCATGAATTTGGGCATGCTCTTCACGGTTTATTTTCCGATGGTCCGTATGACCGTACCGCCGGAAATGTTCCGCGGGATTTTGTTGAGCTTCCGTCTCAGGTTATGGAGCACTGGGCTGCCGAGCGTGAAGTGCTGAAAGTTTATGCAACACATTATCAGACAGGTGAACCAATTCCTGATTACCTGATAGAGAAGATGGAAAAAAGCGGAACATTCAATCAGGGATTTGAAACTACCGAGTTTGTTGCAGCAGCACTGCTGGATATGGATTATCATACTGCTGAAAATTCCAACATTCAGGATATAAGGGGATTTGAAAAAGCATCAATGAAAAATATAGGACTTATTGATGAAATTATTCCGAGATACAGAAGTACCTATTTCTCACATATTTTCAGCGGCGGTTATTCAGCAGGATATTACGTCTATTACTGGGCGGGAGTTTTGGATACCGATGCTTTTTATGCATTTAAGGAAACAGGTGACATTTTCAATCAGGAAGTGGCTGCTAAATTCAGAACATTACTTGAAAAATGCGGAGCTGACGACGGAATGACTGTTTACAAAAATTTCCGCGGCAGTGAGCCGTCTATAGAGCCTTATCTAAAGAAAAAAGGGTTGATACAGTAAATATTTTAATAGAATATTTTGAATTAAATCCTTTAAGGGATCAATTGCCCTTAAAGGATTTTTTTGTGGAGTTAAGTGAACAATCAACAGGTAAAAACAGTTTGAGACAAAAAACATACTGAACAATAAGTCAAAAGAATTATTGAATTTTAATTTTAAACGGAGTAAATTTACAGGTAG
>CAZXTX010000110.1:0-2698 GCA_964643695.1 uncultured Mariniphaga sp.
CAGATTATTCAGGTGGAGAAAGAAATTTTTGAACTTGCAGGTGAGGAGTTTAATGTGTCATCTCCCAAACAACTTGGCCCTGTTCTTTTCGAGAAACTTAAAATTTCTTCGCCCGGAGGAGCTAAAAGGACTAAAACAAAACAGTATTCAACTTCTGAAGAAGTTTTGATAAAACTTACCGACAAGCATCCGATTGTAAGTAAGATTTTGGAATTCAGAGGACTGAAAAAGTTGCTTTCAACCTATGTTGAGGCTTTGCCGGAACTGGTTAACAAAAAAACAGGTAAAATACATACTTCATTCAATCAGGCGGTTACTTCCACCGGCAGATTAAGTTCCGTAAATCCGAATCTTCAGAATATTCCCATTCGCGATGAAAACGGCAGGGAAATCAGAAGGGCTTTCATTCCTTCCGATGATAACCATCTGTTTCTCAGTGCAGACTATTCTCAGATTGAACTCAGAATAATGGCATCTTTGAGCAGGGATAAAGAGATGATGAAGGCTTTTGCCGAAGGGAAGGACATTCACACAATTACCGCAGCTAAAATTTATAAGGTTTCCGAAGATGAGGTTACTTCCGATATGCGTAGAAAAGCCAAAACCGCCAACTTCGGAATTATATACGGTATTTCAGCATTCGGTCTTTCACAGCGGCTCAATATACCCCGCACCGAGGCAAAAGAGTTAATTGACGGATATTTTGAGAACTTTCCTGAAATTAAATTGTTCATGGACAATCAGATAGATTTGGCAGGAAAATTTGGATACGTGCAAACAATTAAAGGACGAAAACGTTATTTAAGTGATATAAATTCAGCCAATGCGATTGTGAGGGGAATGGCGGAGAGAAATGCCATTAATGCACCAATTCAGGGTTCGGCAGCGGATATAATAAAAGTTGCAATGATTAATATTTATAATAAGTTTATGAATGAAGGGTTAAAATCGAAAATGATTTTACAGGTGCATGACGAACTCGATTTTGATGTTTACAAACCGGAACTTGAAAAAGTTAAAAAAATTGTGAAAGAGGAGATGGAAAATGCCGTAAAATTTGATGTACCCCTTATTGTGGAGATAAATTTTGCAGGCAACTGGCTTGATGCCCATTAAACATTGTATGAATAAAATAATTAAAATAGAAACCGAAGAAGAATACAGGAAAGGACTTCTCAGATTTGTTGAACTGTGCGAATCTGAGAAGACCGATGAAGACCTGAAAGAACTGGTTCTTCTTACTAATCTGATGGAAAAATATGAACGGGCAAATTGCGGCGAAAACTAAAAAAAGTATTTTTTGCCTGCTTTCTTTTGCAAAGACCAGACAACAATTTTAAATCACTTGCTTATCCCTGTAATTTTTGTTTTATTAGTTACCCTGTTTAAAATAAAGTGAAAAATGAAAGAATATTTTTTGCCGGGTATATTGATGTTTCTTGTTTTCTCATGCAGTTCATTTCAAAAAAATAAAAATCCCGGATTTGAAAAAGTCATATTTTCTCAAAAGCATGTTCCGCTGTTTACCGGACGTGAAAACAGAGATATTTTGAATATTGATTTTTATGTTCCGGAATCCGGCAAATCGTTCCAGTTAAAAAAAATGTCTTTTTTTCTGAGAGATTGCAGTAACGTTTCGTTTTTGGAAACTGTTTCGGTAAGTTATTTAAAGAGTGGTGTAGAGCAGTCTGAATCCGGCAGTTATGATATTATTTCAAATAATGAGAATTTATTGGAAATTGATTTGTCGGTTATGGTGGAAAGTGGTGAAAACAGTTTCTCAATCGGGTTCCCGGTAAGAGAAGGGGCTCATCTCACCGAAAAGTTTTCAGTTGAAAAAGTTGAGTTTCATTTTGACGGCAGATATGTTCTTTCTGTTGATTCTGAAACTGATTTTGCATACCGTCCGGCGGTTGTCGTTCGGGCAGAAGGTCAGGATAATTGTGATACATATCGTATTCCGGGTATAGTTTCCACCGAAAAAGGAACTCTCATTGCCGTTTATGATAACCGCTACAACAATAGCAAGGATTTACAGGAGGATATTGACGTTGGAATGAGCCGAAGTACGGACGGAGGGCAAACATGGGAGCCGATGCGCGTAATAATTGATATGGGAGAGTGGGGCGGAAGGCCTGAAAAGCTTAACGGAGTTGGTGACCCCTCTGTTTTGTACGACCATTTTACCGGAACAATATGGGTGGCAGGTTTGTGGATGAGTGGTGTAACCGAAAAGGATATGCTGTGGTGGGCTTCCAAACCCGGCATGAAACCCGATGAAACAGGCCAGTTTATTCTGGTGAAAAGTACTGATGACGGAATAACATGGTCGGAGCCGGTGAATATTACCGGTCAGGTTAAAGACCCGTCGTGGCAGTTGCTGCTTCAGGGGCCCGGCTGTGGAATTACGCTTGACGACGGCACACTGGTTTTTCCAGCACAGTTTAAGGCGGATATTGGCAAAAAAGCTGCTGACGGTGGTAAATATACTCCCTTTTCAACTATTGTTTACAGCAGAGATGGCGGTGAAACATGGCATACCGGAACCGGAGCAAAACCCAACACTACGGAAGCACAGGTGGTGCAGCTGGCAGATGGAACGCTTATGCTGAATATGCGCGATGACCTGAACAGAAAAGTAAAAGATGAAACCAACGGCAGGGCGGTAGCTGTAACATCAGATTTGGGCAAAACCTGG
>CAZXTX010000110.1:2798-8865 GCA_964643695.1 uncultured Mariniphaga sp.
TATGAAGGCTTAAAAGAACTCTATTTTCAGAAAATAGCTGTAAGTGAAATATTAAAGTGAAGATTTCCCCGAATTTTGTTTCGTTTTAACCTGAAGAGCCGGCTTATCCCTAAATTTTCAGCATCCTTTCAATCGGAATACGGGCTTTTTCAATTATATCATAAGGAAGAATAATTTCAGGCAGTTCATATTTCAGGCAGGTGTACAGCTTTTGCATACTGTTCAGTTTCATATATATGCAGTCGTTACATGCACAGGTTGAATCATTTGCCGGAGCAGGAATGAAAATTTTGTCGGGGCGTGCCTTTGTCATCTGATGCAAAATACCGCTTTCGGTTGCAACAATGAATCTTTCGGCCGGACTGTTTTTTACATGGTTCAGCAGTGATGATGTTGAGCCGATGTGGTGTGCAAGAAGAAGCACGGGTTTTTCACATTCAGGATGGGCAATCAGTTCTGCATCAGGATATTTATCCATCAGCTCAATGATTTTTTCTACTGAAAATTCTTCATGAACCATACATGCCCCGTCCCACAGAACCATATTTCTGCCTGTTATGCTGTTCAGATAATTACCAAGATTTTTATCGGGTGCAAAAATAAGTTTTTCATCTTTTGGGAAACTGTCAATAATTTTTACGGCATTACTTGAGGTGCATACAATATCCGACATGGTTTTGAGGGCTGCCGATGCATTTACATAGGTAATCACCTTGTGTCCGGGATATTTGGCCTTAAATTCTGCAAAAGCTTCAGCTGGTGCCGACTCAGCTAATGAGCAGCTCGCTTTCAGATCAGGAAGAATCACCTTTTTTGAAGGATTAATAATTTTTGCGGTTTCGGCCATAAAATGAACACCCACAAACGCAATGATGTCTGCATCGGTTTTGGCTGCTGCCTGTGCAAGTGCCAGACTGTCACCCACAAAGTCGGCAATATCCTGCAATTTTCCTTCCACATAATAGTGACTCAGAATAACCGCATTTTTCTCTTTTTTTAACCGGATTATTTCGTCAGCAAGCTTAATATCAGAATTTACAGGTTCATCAATGAACCCCTTTTCTTCAAGCATCCTGTCTGTCTGAACCTGTTCCATTTTATTTTTGATTGTTTCTTTTAAGCAGAGTTGTAAAAATAGAAATACATTTACAATATAACCTTAAAAAGTTTGAAAAGTTTAGTTTTTCAATTTTGCAGGTTTAGGTTTGACATTATCGTTTTTTGCTGTGTGTTTGTAAAACAGGAAAATTTGAGATAAAATTTGTTATAAACAAAAAGTGTTGATTTTTACAGGCAGGGTGTGTTAGTGTATTGTATATGAGGATGTTATTTTTTGTAGCAGTGTTGGTAATTTGTTTGCAGAAGCTGCTCTTTACCAATAGTTAGCTGCTTAAATTATTGTACATTTACATAAATTCTTTTAAGGGTGTTTTTCTGTAAATACCTTAAATTGTTCAGATTATGCGGTTTTGTTTTAAATTCATATATAATTTAAAATTCGGTAACAGATACATGCATATTGTATCATTTTTCAGTTATAAAACTATTTTTGCATCAATTTTTAAAAATCTACAAGTATGAAAATTAATTTAAAGCGATTTGGTTTAGTTTTAAGTTTAATCTTTCTGTTTGGTAATATTGCTTTTTCGCAAATTACCACTTCAGGAATTAACGGACTGGTTGTAAGTACAGATGGTGAACGTTTACCGGGGGCAACCATTGTTGCGGTACATGAACCATCGGGGACCCAGTATGGTACAATTACAAACACCGAAGGCAGGTTTAGTCTTCAGGGTATGCGTACCGGAGGGCCATACAGGGTTGAAGTATCTTTTGTTGGTTTTTCCAAGGTAACCTATACTGACATCAGGTTGTATCTTGGTGAAGTTTTTACATTAAATGCAACTTTGGAAGAAAGTACTGTTGACGTGGGTGAAGTTTTGGTTATAGGCAGAAAAGCTTCTGCTTTTCAAACCGAGAAAACCGGTGCATCAACAAATATTTCCAACGAGCAGATGGCTATGATGCCTACAATTAGCAGAAATATTACAGATATTACCCGTATTTCACCATATGCAAATGGAATGAGCTTTGCAGGAAGGGATGGAAGATCCAGTAATTTTACTGTTGATGGTTCGAATTTCAATAATAATTTTGGTTTGAGTTCAAACCTCCCGGGTGGAGGTAATCCTATATCCCTTGATGCTATTGAGGAAATACAGGTAGTTATTGCACCATTTGATGTTCGTCAGTCAAACTTTATCGGAGGTGGTGTAAATGCAATTACAAAATCAGGAACAAACACCTTTAAAGGAAGTGCATATAGTTATTTTAACAATCAAAATATGAGAGGTAACACCATCGGTGACTTTACACCTGAAGGTGACAGACCTAAGGAAGGAAAGACAATTTACGGTGCTACTTTAGGTGGTTCTATTATTAAAGATAAACTGTTTTTCTTTGCCAATTTTGAAGTTGAAGATAGTCCTGCTCAAATTACAAAATTTCGGGCATCGACTGATGGTGTTGCAAAGGGTGATGAATTTATTTCGCACGCCCGTCAGTCTGATTTGGATGAGTTCTCAAGATTATTGAAAGAACGCTATGGATATGATACCGGTTCATCAACCGATTTTCCCGGTGGTGTGTCAAATATGAAGTATTTAGGTCGTTTGGACTGGAATATTGATAATTCTCACAAATTAAGTTTAAGATACAATTTTACGAAAAATGACGATTGGGTTCCGCCAAATGGAAACTCGTCCGATACAGGATATCGTCTGAACGGAACTGACCGTATAGGGGTTGATGCTATGTCTTTCATAAATTCAACCTATTCACAGGGTAATGTGGTAAAATCACTCAGTGCCGAGTTGAACTCCCGTTTGTCAGATAAAATGAGTAATCAGTTGCTGTTTACATTTACAAATATTAATGATCAGCGTGGCAGCAAATCCTCTCCTTTTCCACATTTCGATATCATGAATGGTGATGATGTTGCAAAAGCAGGAAATGATCCGACTAACAATAAGAACTTTAAGCCATATATGACTGCCGGATATGAGTTGTTTACATGGAATAACGGAGTGAAAAACAATATGTTGAGCATTATTGATAACTTCACGTACTATATGGATGCTCATAAGTTTACAGCAGGTATCAGCTATGAATATCAAATGGCTCACAACTCTTATATGAGAAACGGAACCGGTTATTATCGTTTTTTGAGTTTTTCAGATTTTGTTGAGAATAAAGCACCGGAAGCATTTGCTTTAACGTACGGATATGACGGTGAAGCTAATCCTGCCGGAAGAGTAGATTATGGTCAATTGGCAGTATATGCTCAGGATGAGTGGAATGTTATTGATAACCTGAAACTAACTTACGGATTACGTATAGATAACACCTTCTTTCTGAATGATATAATGCGTAATAATGCGATATACAATCTGGATTTTGGTGGAAAGAAAGTTGATACAGGCAAGTGGCCCGATGCAAAATTCCAGTTTTCTCCAAGAGTTGGATTTACCTGGGATGTAAATAGTGATAAGTCATTGATAGTTAGAGGTGGTACAGGATTGTTCACAGGTCGTATCCCTCTTGTATTCTTCACCAATATGCCACAGAACTCAGGAATGATTCAAGGTGCCAGCAATCAGATTTATACAAATTATGATAAAGAAGACGGAAGCGTTATCTCAAGAAACCCTCTGCTTGATCAGATGTATGTGGATGGTAATTTGATGACTGATGTGAATCAAATGATTGATAAGCTTGGTCTTAAAAATACCATTTCTCCGGATGAAGGTACGCTCCAGAGCAACATGGCAGGTGTTGACAAAGATTTTAAAATGCCTCAGGTATGGAAAACATCACTTGCACTGGATTATCAGTTACCGGTTTCTTTCCCGCTTACAGTAACTGTAGAAGGAATGTTTACAAAGTATATTAATGACATAAGATTGATAAACTATAACATTAAAGATCAAACTGCTGATAACGGTTATAAAAGCTATGATGGTCCGGATAATCGTCTGATCTTCCCATCTGATTATAATTATTATTATAATGGAGCGGCTAATGAAGCCAACAGAAAAAGTGTTGGTGTTTTAGGCGTGTTGACAAATGCGAGTGAAGGGTATGGTTATACTGCAAACATCACAATAAATTCCGAACCGGTAAGAAATTTGAATCTGATGGCTGCTTATACCCGTACAGCTTCATATGAAGTGAGTGGTATGCCGGGATCAAATGCAACTTCTGCCTGGCAGGGCCTCCCAACAGTGGAAGGACCAAACTTCAACGGTAAGCAATGGTCTCAATATGTTGTACCTGACAGATTGATCGCATCTGCAAATTATCGCTTAGATTATCTTGGCGGATGGACATCAACAGATATCGGACTGTTTTATCAGGCTTATTCTCCATATCGTTACAGCTATACATATACCAATGATTTTAATGGTGACGGAATAAACTTAGATTTAATTTATATTCCAAAAACAAAGGATGAAATTCAATGGGTTACTCCGGAAGATGCAGACCGCTTCTGGGACTTTGTAGAAAAAGACAAGTATCTAAAATCACATAAGGGACAATATGCAGATGCTTATGGAGCTTATGCCCCAATGGTTCACAGGTTTGACTTACATTTTGCACAAAACTTTAATGTGAAGGCAGGTAAAACCGTTAACAGATTGCAAGTGAGTCTTGATGTCCTTAATTTTGGGAATTTGCTGAAAAATACATGGGGAGTAAATAAACAGATGATTCCTGCTGCAAATCAAGGTAAGATTTTGAAGTTCGAAGGTGTAAACAAGGATGGAGTCTCAGGAACGGCTGATGATAATACTCCTTACTTCTCTTTCTTCTCTCCTGATAAGTTTTCAGAAGTTTATACGAGATATAACAATGTAACAACTCAAACCTGGAAACTTCAGGTAGGCATTAGGTATATATTTAACTAATCTTAGTTGTTGCTTGTATCGTCCTAAATTTTTATAATAAAGAAGGCTGTCCGGCGGGCAGCCTTCTTTCGTTGTTAGTTACGTTCAGCATCAATCTCAATATCCTTAATATTTTAGTTGTGATAACTTAACCGGCAGTTTTTCGTACAATTTTATAAATGGAAGTTTGGAATTTTGCTTATAATGCGAATTGTATTTACAAAATAGTCCAGACTGTTTTGTAAATTCCCAATCGGTATAAATAGTTAATCTTTAAGAATAATTTTTTGATTATTGGTAAATGTCAGTTAATAGGATTTTAGCTTTTTCAGTTTTTATTGTTATTTCTTATTTATCCTGTAGTCAGGAGAGTGATCCATATTTTGCCCTGCGCAACCAGATGGTTGAGAGGCAGATAAAAGCACGCGGAATCAGCACTCCGAAAGTTTTAAATGCCTTCAGGAAAGTTGAACGGCACAAGTTTGTTTTGTCCGGATATATTTCGAGTGCCTATTCCGATTCGCCGCTGCCGATTGATGAGGGGCAAACTATTTCGCAGCCGTATATTGTGGCATTTATGACAGAAGCCCTCAATCTTAAACGAACCGACAAGGTTCTGGAAATAGGTACCGGCTCAGGTTATCAGGCAGCTATTCTGGCTGAGTTGTGCGATTCGGTTTTCACCATAGAAATTTTCGAGAAACTGGGTGAGAAGTCTGCCCGGCTTTTTAAGGAGCTGGGTTATGAAAATATATGGACAAAAATTGGCGATGGTTATAAAGGCTGGCCCGAACATGCCCCCTTTGATGCAATTATAGTAACATGCGCACCAACGCAGGTGCCTGAGCCTTTAAAGGAGCAGCTTGCCGAAGGGGGCAGAATGATTATTCCCGTGGGTGATTATCCGGTTCAAAAGCTGGTGCTGATGAAAAAATCAAAAGGGAAACTGCGGCAGGAAAATGTTCTGCCGGTTCGCTTTGTTCCGATGATTGACAGCTCGGGCAAAAAGTATTGATTGATTTTTTTGTTACTGCTGTCTTTTATGTATATTTTGTTTCTATGGAACTGTTTTTACATCTTTCTTAATCCCGTCAGGGATTTAATATTTGTAAAAATATATC
>CAZXTX010000111.1:0-8846 GCA_964643695.1 uncultured Mariniphaga sp.
GATTATTAAAGCTTAACAATCCAAAAAACAAATTTGTTGACAAGCATTGGTTTTTTTGATTATCGGCCGGTTTTAACTCAATTTTTTTTGGTGTTTTTTGAGACAGGAAACATAATAAAATTAAAAAACCTTAACGAAAAAAAGGAGCAATTTGAATTGCCCCTATTATGTTATAAATATATTTTTTTTATTCTTAATCTTCAATCAGTACTCCGGAAATATTCCAGTGACTGAAATTGCTGCCTTCACGTTTGCCAAGCTGAATTGCAATTTTCATAACATGTTTTCCGGGTTTTAAATTATTTAGCGGGATGTAAACCGGATTGGTGGCTTCACCGGGACACCAGCCCGATCGGCTGAAATCGCTCGATGTAACTCCGTTCCAGAAGTTACCTGAAGCAGGATTGTATTTTCTGAATGAACCGCAATTGGTGTTCCACGGAATATAGCTGTCCACAAACCGGTCATCTATGTAAATTTCATTTGTTTTTTGATTAAACTCATCGCCTCCGCCCCAGCCGCCATGACCTGTTGAAATGTATCGCAGCTTGAGGTCTTTGATTCCCTCCGGTACTTCAAATTCAACACGCAGAGAATCATTTTCAAACATGGTTCCGTAATCCTGGCCTGCCATTTCCATAATATTCAGAGTGTTGAATAACGGATATATCCACTTTTCTTTTTCTTTTGGCTGCTCACGTACTACACGGCTGCCTGGGTAATATTTCAGGCTGAGGCTGACTTTGTGTCCACCATTGTCATAATTACCTATAAAAATACCAATCCACACTTCACCTTTCAGCAGTGGTAGAAATTCGGTAATATCTTGTTTATAATATGCCCTGTCTTCCCATTTTTGCCCGTAAACCTGTACTTGTTCGTTAAAATGATTAACACCAAAAGGTGTAAAAAAACGTACAAGTTCAATAGCAGGAGCAAAATCGGGTGTGGCAACAGTGGCATAATAATTTTTACCGTTTGCAGCATTAAATGCAGGAACGGTTTCCACTCCGTTTTTCAGTGCATCAAAAAATGAATTTTCCTTATTTTCTGGAATGATAAAAACAGTTCCGGTACGGTCATATGCATCGCCGTTGGAGTATTGCTCCAGTTCGGCAAAAACAAGATAATCGGATGTAACGTCAGGCAATTGAACTTTTTTGAGAAGAATGGTTCCCCCGGCATATTTATAAGTTTTATTAAGCTGAAATCCTTCCGGATTTTCAACCGGATTTCCCCAGCTGATTTGCTCGTCGCTGAATATTTCTGCTGTTGTGATAAAACTTTTGGTAAGAAGATGACTGTAGTTTGCTGTATTTGTTTTTTCCCCTATATAATCCGGGAAAATTGGTTTGGCTTCATGTTTTTTTATGTTTTCAATATTTACAGCGATTAAACCGGAATTATTGTTTCTGACCACTTTTAAAATCAAACCATCTGCAATACCGTGGCTCATTAAGGGAGTTCCTTTAACATTAAGTTCAGTTGTGTACCATATTTCAATGGAATTGGAACGTAATGAGCCTTTTGCCTTTTTGCAGGTATAACCCATAATATTTTCTGTTTCGCCGGTTTCTTCCAGTTCTGGGTATTCAGAAAAAGGCGTTTCAGTATAAATTCGTTTTCCGTCAAAAAGATCGGTAACCCGAAATGTTGTTTCTTTTTCAAAATCTATGTAACTAACTTCTTCGGGAGTTTGTGGAATAAGTTTTACACCCGGATTTTCGGTGAAAGATTTTGATTTTTCGGTATCTGCCACTACTATTGTGTTGCCTCCGCGACTGGTTATTTCTTCGTTTATTAAAGATTGGTATGTGATTTTTAACTGACCGGAAACAGAGGTGGAAAGCAACAGAATTGCAGATATTAATGTTGTTGTTTTTAACAGATTGTACATTTTATAATGATTATAAGTAAAAAAGCGGCAATTGCCGCTTTTTTGTTAATTATGATTTTAAATCAAACATCTGAAAAATATTGGATTCTGATTCGAATATATTACGGAAGCGGTGGTTTAATTGCTTCATTCAAATAATATTCTTCAGAAATTTTATTTTGTGGAACCCAGAAAATCGGATTTCCCCAATGATCATCAGCCATTACTTCTGAATAGAATTCAAAATTGTTTGCTTTTTCAGATGGCGGTAATTTAAATCTTTCAAGCATCATAGTAGCATTAACCAGTACATTGCTTGTTCCTTTACAGGTAATGGGTTCTAATTTTGGGTGGCGTGTACGGCGTAATTCAGCAAAACATTCAAAAGCTTCCCAAACATTCAGATGAATATATTTTTGTTGCATAATAATCTCCATTTTATCTTCTGTGCCACTTGCTTCTTCAAAATTATTTTGAATAAATGAAGCATAATTGCTGATTAATGAAGCATCAGGTTTTTGAGGTGTCAGAATTTTTTTTGTTTCATCCGACATATTGCCTGCATAATTTGGTACTGAGTTCATCATATACCAGAAATCTGTTGAATGGCGGACGGCATCATTCATGTGCTGGCCTGCCGATTTTCCTGTTGATGCGAGTCCCTTTAATGCAACTTCAGCCAGAAGAAGATCGGCCTCAGCCAGCGAAAAGATATATAAAGGAGCTTCTGACAGTACGAATGTAACCGGATTATAAAAAGTCCATGGACATGCCTGAACCATTATGTCCATTGAACGGTTGGGAGTAATAACATTATATTCAGGTGCATTTTGAGGATATGCATTTATCTTTCTGCCTTCTTCGGTAGTTAATGTTATTCTGAGATATCTGTTACGTTCCCAGTTTCCTGAAACCCCATGATATTCAACATTCTCTGCTATTCCTGTTTTTGTGAATCCCATTGCTAAAACCGGTAACCGGGGATCGTCTATTTCAGGTTCATAAATATCTTCACCATGATTCATACGTGTCATAATAACATCCGGTATTGTGAGTGCATAAAACTGTTCATATAGCCCGCGCTGAAAAATACCGCCTGCCGAAACACCAACACGGTTTTCATTTACATAAGGAGATGAGAATGTAAAGTCTGACTCTGGCAAATTTTTAATTGCTTCCGAAAGGTATGGTTTTACATATTCTTCGGCAACTCCAGATAAGCGTACACAAGACTTTAATGTTTGTGCGTTAATATACTGAATCCATTTGTTAACATCACCTTTGAAAAAGATATCCTGTTTTGCAAAAGTATTTTTTGACAATTCAGACATTTTGGAATAAATTCCTGAAAGTTCTTTTGAAATTGCCTGATATTCTTCAATCACAGATTTGTAAATTTCCATTGGATCATTATATGGTGCAAAAAATTTGCCCTGAGTTCCCTGGAAAGCATCAAAATAAGGAATACTGTTAAAAAGGTCAACAGTTTGCAATGCCACAACATTTTTAAGGATAGTGGCCAGTTTAAAATAGATGATATTATTATCTAATTCAGCACCTTCCAATTGTAAAACTTCATCACGAATTAATCCGTAATTATTCAGATCAGTGTAAAAGCGTGAGAATTTGTTGTGAGTATTGCCATTGGCATTATCTACAAATCTGTCTAAATCACCGAAATAATCGTCTGCCCAAAAACTTATATAAGCATCTGAATAGGGTAAAAATTCACCTAACTGTGAAATACCGACAAAACTGGAATACCAGCCTGATAAAAACCAGTACCATTCACCGTAGTCTTTCATCCAGAAACGAGTTTTTTGCATGTGTGTAAACAATCCGGAAACTACTTCTTCGGGTTGGGGCTGATAAACCTGCGGGTCTAACCAGTCTTTGTCTAATTGCTCATTACAGGAGCTTAGTAAAAAGAATATGATTAAGAAATTTATAATAACTTTTTTCATTTTTAATAGATTTAATAAATTAGAAACTAAGATTCACTTTAAATCCGTATGAACGCAATGATGGAAAATTAGTGTTTTCAATCCAGCTGTCATTACCCGTACCAAGCATTGATTCAGCATCAATGTTTTTAATGCTTTTATAAATATAGAAAAGATTTCGTGCTGTTAACCCGACAGATATCTTTTGAGTTTTCAGTTGTTCGGAAAATCTTTTTGGAAAGGTATAATTTAATGCCAATTCCCTGAATTTTATATAATTATTTTCTTTAATCATGTCGGGTTGCCATCCTGTTCCCATATCATGAATGTAAGTTGAATAATAATCACGTGCTGAAACAATAATATCATTTGTTGTTCCATCTTGTTTAACTCCGGGAAGTATCATACCATCATGACGTTCTCTTACTGTACCGTCACTTAAAGTTTCTGTCCATGTCAATCCGCCGTGTCCGGGTCGTCCTTCTAATGTTTCTTTGGTTAATCCGTTTCCAACCAGATAGAAATTTGAGTATGACAAAATACTGCCACCCATTTTATAGTCCAAAGCACCCATCAGGTTTAACATACCCCAATCGCCCTGCAAATAGAAGTTTGTGGTTAAACCGCCGTAAACATCAGTATTGGTAGAGCCGATGTTAATTTCATCATCAGAATTTGTTGACAGATAATATAAACCTTTGTCATTTACCATTTTGTTGCCGTTTTCGTCTCTGGCATAATCCTGTATCCATAGTGTATTCATTCTTTCCCCTTCTGCTTTTCTTCTGATAAGATTTCCTGCAGCTTCATTCTTTTGTGTAATTCCGGGGTAAAGCTTTTTAATATTATCCCATTGCTTAGCAGCAGTAAAAGACATTTCCCATCTGAATGGCTTTGAATCAACCAAGGCTCCATTAAGGAACAGCTCAAATCCGGAATTATTAATTTCACCGGCATTGATTCTTATCTGGTTGGCACCAGAAGAAGCAGGAATAGGCAATGACATAATCTGATTATACCACATACTGTTATAATATGACATATTGACTTCAAGTCTGTTATTATCAAAAAGTCTCAGGCTTGTGCCAACTTCAAACTCTCTTTTACGTTCAGGTTTCAAATCACCAGAAAATAAATCAGTAGGGCCGCTGACATCATTAATATTTGTATTGGGTGCAGGCAATGTGCTGATGCTATATGTTCTGAGTGCATAATAACGGCTTGCAGAACGGCCTACATCAGCAAGTGAAAAGAACAATTTTCCATAGCTGATGTTTGGAATATCAAATGTTTCGGTAAAGTTCCAGGTAAATGAAGCACCGGGATAAAAATATGAACGATTGGCTTTGGGAAGTGTTGAAGACCAGTCGTTACGTGCCTGAAATTCCAAAATATATTCCATTCCCCATGAAATAGTCCCTTGTCCTAAAACACTATATAATGATTCACTTTCCAAATCATATCCTGAAACGTAGCTGTCGTAGCTTGCAGGCCATCTGTCGTGGTTTTCCAAAGACCAAAAACCTTCGAATTTGCTGTTTCCGCGGGTTCCCACATTAGTTTTGTTGTAGTTGATTGTTCTGACTGCAGGTCCGGCAAAACCGAAAATGTTGAGTTTGTCTTCCATTATTGATTTGTTAAATGTAAGGAAAGCCTCATAATTCTGGATAAGATTTCTCTGTCTTTCAAAGCTAAATCTTCCTCCTTCAAAAGCGCCTGTTTCTTCATTTTTACGAACCGGCATAACTTTGTTTGTGTAATCAGTATCAGTATAGTTCAGTCCTCCCTGTGCAATCAACCCCAAAAAAGGAAGAAAGGTGAATGTTGCTTTTGCAGAAGTAATTGAGTTTATACGTGAATCAACGTACCGGTTTTCATTCATAGTCCACATAAGATTGAAAAAACCGTCGGTAACATTGTTTGGATCAAGGAAAGCTGACGGCCATCCCCATCCTGAACCATCAATATTTCCAAGAGAACTAAGGTTAATCATATATCCGTTTTCATCTTTCCATGAATTCATCGCCGTTTTTATGTCGTAATCACGGTTAAAAGTACCCCATGCAATGAGGTGCTGAATGTTTGACATACGGTTTTGAGATTCTGTATGAAACAGGTTCTGCGTAATTTCAAACTTGGCGAAATCAGATGCATTCATTTGTCCGCTAAAGCTTAACGTGTTTTTTGTTTGTGACTGGTTAGGAGTTATTCCGTCATAGTCATAATTTGTTATAGCCAAACGCATGTTTCCTTTTTCGTTACCTCCCTGAATTGCAACCTGAACATTAGCTGCTGAACCGTTATTGAACAAATCGAGGTAATTGTTTTTATAAGGAAGATATTCGCGGGTTGAGCCATCAAAAAACTTGATAGAACTTCCGTCAAATGCCGGGCCGAAATTTTGGCGATCACTTACTGTCCTTCGAATGGTTTTGTTTTCATCTTCCCATGAAAACGAATATTCATTTTGTCCTGAACCAAATTCATTTTGAAAATTGATATAAGATATAGGAACAAATGTTTCGTGTCCGTATGAAATCTGAACACCTAATCCGCGTGTTCCGCTTCCGCTTTTTGTGGTAATCAGAACCACACCGTTTGCACCGGCACTACCATAAAGGACAGATGCTTTTGCACCTTTCAGAATTTCCATTGATTCAATGTCTTCCACGTTTATGTCGTTAACGGCAGAACCAAAGTCAAATGAGTTCAACGGGTTATACCCTCTTGAAGCCATACTTGATTCAGAGTCATAAATCGGAACACCATCAACAACAAAGAGTGGACGGGTACCTGATGTACTTTCTAATCCCTGAGCTCCCCTGATATTAATTTTCATACCTCCCATTGGGCCTGCTGCTGTAGCCTGAATTCCAACACCGGCAGCTTTACCATAAAGTGAAGAAAGAGCATTACTGGTTACACCGGCCTTGACTAAGTCAACACCCTGTACAGTGCTGATTGCATAACCTAATGCACGTGTATCTCTTTTGATCCCCAATGCAGTTACAACCACTTCTTCCAATCCTATTTCTTCAGATAGCATTGTAATGTTAATTGTAGTTCGTCCGTTAACCGGTTCCTCCAATGTTCTCATTCCGACAAAGGAAAAAACCAAAGTTGCATTACCGGGTACATTAATAGTATAATTGCCATTAGTGTCTGTAATTGTACCAACATTTGTTCCTTTTTGAACAATTGTTGTTCCCGGTATTCCAAATCCGTCAGTATCAGCTACAGTACCTGTTACTGTAACTGTCTGTTGTGCCATTGCTCCTGTAACAAGGACAAAGCATAGTGTAAATAATAAAATAACATCTCTCATAGATTTTTTAATTTAAATAAGTAATTAAAAACTGTTCTCAATTTTGTTTTATATATTGATTAAGTGATTGGTGGAGCTTAATAACTCCTGAAATATCATTGCGGTTACCCCTAATAACCCGGATTGTTCCCAAATTTCTGATACCTGAAATTTTGTTCCTGCATTAACCTGTTCAAGACAAAATTTGTTAAGTGCCTGTTGTATTGGTGTAAATACAAATTGGTTAGCTTCGGAAACAGGGCCTCCCAAAACAATAATTTCAGGATTTAAAAGTTGAATAGTGATTGACAAACCCTTGCCCAATGCCAGACCAATATTATGAAGTAGTTGAATTGAAAATTCATCGCCGTTTTTAGCTGCATTTATGATATCTTCAGGTTTGATGTCATTTATAGAGTCTTTAAATTGTTCGGTTAACTGTGTTATCTGGTTTTCTTCTAATCCCTTTTTTGCTTCATTTACCAATACATATGCAGATGCAACAGTTTCCAGACAGCCTCTTTTTCCGCAAATACACAGGTTCCCGTCTTCCTCAAACTGAATATGTGAAAATTCTCCGGCAAATCCGGTAGAACCATTATAGAGATTGCCATCTGCTATAATTCCCATTCCTATACCATAACTCCATGTAACCACAATGGAATTTTTATGATTTTTGGCTGCACCAAAAACATATTCGCCATAAGCCTGCATTCTGGCATCATTATTTATATATACCATTTTGTCGAATTTCTTTTGCAGGCGTTCCCTTATATTTTGAAATGATTTGTTTTTTATTGTATAATTTATTCCTTGAGTTACATCAACAAGTCCGGGCATTGTTACTCCCAAACCCAGAATTTTATTTTGGTCAATTTTATGCTCTTCAATCAACTGATTTGCATTTTGAATAATTTTATTTGTCAGTTGATTATCATCAATGGAAGTTTCAAATTTTACAATAGGAGTAACCGCCTGGTTATGTGAATTGTAAATAACAATTTTTGCCCTGTACCGCTCAACTTCACAGGCAATTACATAAAAAGAACTGCTTAAACCAAAAAGAACGGGTTTCCTGCCTCCGCTTGATTTGCCGGTACCTTTTATTTCAATATAATTTAACTCTGAAAGTTCATTTAAAAGTGCTGAAGCTGTTGGCAGGCTTACTCCTATGCGTTTACTTATTGAGGGGCCTGAAATGGCCTCGTATTTATACAATAAGCTCAGTATCTTTTTCTTATGCTGATACTTTTTCAGTATGGTTCCTGTTAAATTATTTTTATTCATTTAGTATCAATGATATTTTAAATAATGATGCAAAAATAAATAGGATTTTAATAACGACCAAATAATTATTAAAAAATTTTATAAAGTTTCTTTAATTAATTAAATTTAATAGAAATAATATTTAGTTAAATAAAAAATTAAACAATGAATTGCTTAGGCATTTATTGATTTTATTTAAAAAATATCCTTTCCGAATATTTCAATTTGTAAAAATTAATAGCTTTGAGAAATAATTAATTTTTTATCATGAAATCAATATTTAAATCAGTTTTGATCGGGGTATTATTTTTATTTGTTTTTTATAACGGAAATGCCGAAGTAAAACTACCTAAAATTTTCAGTTCCAATATGGTTCTGCAGCAGGGTATTGAAATTCCCGTATGGGGATGGGCCGATAAAAATGAACGTGTTTCGGTAACATTTAACGGCAAAACCG
>CAZXTX010000112.1:0-2191 GCA_964643695.1 uncultured Mariniphaga sp.
CGGTAAACATCGGTAAAATTTTGTATAAAAAGAATTGCAGCATCGGGATTATAGGTAATCATTGATTTCAGAACACTCAGATTATTAAAAAGAAAATGTGGATTAAGCTGCGACTGCAACAGATCATAATCACTTTTAAGTTTCAAACTTTTGAGCTCCTCAAGCTGGCGCACCGAAAAAATCCATTTTTCAATAATACGAATTACAACCGAAAAAACAATAATTATAAAAATAAAAATTAAACCAAGCAATAACATCAGTTGAACAACAGGATAGGATAAAAACGTTGCTTCTTTCATCATGATTAAAAAGTAGGAAACAGCAACCACTCCTATAAAAAGGCTTACTACAAAGTGCAATATCACACGTAAAGTAAGCCTTTCGGGTATTGGAAGAAATCGTTCGGCTATGTGGTCAACCAGCACATTACTCTCTCCGATTATTATAAATACCAAAACCACCTGCAGATATTCAATCGGAGTAACATGAATTGTTGGATCATCAGTAATTTCAATTGCCAGAAAGAAAAAGAGCAACCCCACGCCGCTAACCAATGCGAGCCTTATAAACACACTTTGAACCGTATATGCCGAAAGCCTGCTTAACAGATGAAGTTCATTTCTTTTCATTCATTTTATCATTTTATTTCAAAAAGAAATCCGGATATTTCGCAAATCTGTCAGTTGCTATCAAAAATACATTTTTTTAGCAATCTGACGGATAAAACAGGCAGTTTTAAAAAGTAAGCCGCCTTTTCACTTTCCCTTCAGCCTGTTCAGTACGAATATGCTGAAAGTCTCCCGGAGGCTTTCAGCCATGATGTTTCCTTTATTTTAAAATCGGTTTTTGAATCAATCAATTCACTGTATGCCTGATGCCACTCTGTTTGTGCAATCAGCAGTTCGGTAATTGACTCCATGCCCACCTCGTAATTATCGCGGTTTACCCTCAGATTTTCCTCAGCCTGCTGCAATGCTTCCTCATTCATCAGAATCCGCTCCCATGCAAGCTGAAAATTGAGAAGTGCCTGTTCTGCTTCCAGCTGCAGCAGCTTTTTATTCCTGTCAAGCTCCAGTTCCTTGATTTCTTTGTCAATTTTAGCAGAGTTAATCTTTTTAACACCTTCTCCCCAGTGGAAAATAGGAATTTTCACCGAAGCAATCACATTCAGGCTGGTGTTGTCAAAATCAGTTCCCGTAAGCTCAATACCTCCAATGTGGTTATACCCTGCCTGTACTCCTGCAACCGGTAAAAAATCGGCTCTTGTCATTCGTATCTGCTGATCCTGAAATTCAATATTTTTCTCCATCAGACGGTACTCGGGCCTCTGCCGGATAAGATTGTTTTCAGGACTTGACAAAACAGGCTGTTCAACCTGAATTACAGTATCAACAGCTGTTATTCCGGTGCCAAAAGGCAAACCTGTTACCCTGCACAAATCCATCCGGCTGAGCTCAAGTCCGTTTAATGCCTTTTGCAGATTCAGCCTTGCCTTGTTGTATTCCACCTGCGCTTTCAGCAAATCGTTCCGGTTTGCCATTCCCACCTCATGTGCGTCACGTGCCTTGTCAACCAATTCTGCCAGCATACTTACCGCCTGCTTTGCCAGCTTCACCTTTTGCGAAACTGAAATATAGGTCCAGTAGGAATTATCAGCCTCAGCTATGGTATTCACCTCCTGAAGTGCTTTGTTCTCCTCTGCCATCTCAATTCCGATACTTGCCATCTTGTTTCCGGCAAGTATTTTTCCGCCTGCAAATATCGGCTGCTCAAGCGCAATACCCGCCATATATGCACGATTAAGACTGATACTCAGCGGCATCCATGCATACATATTGAAAACAGGGTTACCGTCGGGCCCGATTACAGGTTCGCCGGTCATGGGATTCATCATAATATTTGGCTGCAGCTGCCCCGTTTGCGGGTCGGGTACCTGAGTCGGCAAAAACATTTCAAATTCAAAGTTTTTATTCTGATGAACCCCCATACCGGTTGCCGACAATGATGGTAAAAAATGAGTACGTGCAGCCGCTTTTTCCGCTCTTGCCTTTTCAGACTGCCTGACTGCAATTTTCAGGTTTTCATTTTTAAGCAGGGCCATCTCCCTTGCCTGATTAAGTGTCATTTTTTCCTGTGCCAATCCGTGCATACAGGAAAAAGCTGTTATTAAAAATAAAATATATCTTATTGT
>CAZXTX010000112.1:2291-8835 GCA_964643695.1 uncultured Mariniphaga sp.
AATGGGTACAAAAATCAAAGTTATGAGTGTGCCCACCACCAGTCCGCTTATTATTGCCACTGCCATACTTGCATACATAGGGTCGGTAAGAAGCGGTACCATACCCATAATTGTGGTTAATGATGTAAGCAGCACAGGCCGTGTACGTGATATGGTGGCATTTACAAGTGCATTAAACTTCTCCACTCCCCTGGCAATCAGCATTTCTGCTTCATCAATCAGTACAATTGCATTTTTCACAATCATTCCCATCAATCCGAATGAACCTATTATTGCCATGAAGGTAAACGGTTGTCCGGTCAGAATCATACCATACACAATTCCGACAAAAGCCATCGGGATACATAAAATCACTATTATTGGTTTTCTGAAATCGTTAAAAAGCAGTATCAGCGTAAGTATTATGAGCAAAATAGAAATAGGTATAAATCTGAAAATATTGGTAAGTGCCTCTCTTTGCAATTCATATTCACCAACCCATACAGCCTTGTAACCATCTGGAAGTTCAATATTTTCAATTTCCTTAAGCATTGTCTTTCTTACCAGTGCCGGACTGTTTCCATCAAGAGGTTCACACTGCACCTGAATGGCCCTCCTGCCGTTTGTGCGGCGTATCACCTGCTCCTGCCAGTCAAGAGTTATACCTTTCGACACTGCACTTAATGGTACAGGACTTATAAGTTCTCCGGTCAAATCATCAATTGTTTTTATTCCCATCAGAAGTTCCTGAACGGTTCTTTCGTTAATCCCTGAAAAATCGGGCAGCATGCTCCAAACCGGAATATCTTCCAGATTTTCAATTTTTGAACCATCGTTATTCCGAAGTTTAACAATTAATCCGACCCGCGACTGTCCGTCAAAATAATCTCCGACAGGAATTCCGTCGGTTGCTGCAAGCAGTGCAAGACCAATTTCAGACCGTGATGTGCCAATCCGGGCAGCCGCCTGTTTGGCATAATTTGCCACCAACACCTGTCCTGTGGGTTCCCAGTCATCTTCAATTGTCAGCTGATCTGCATAAGGATTATTGTGAAAAATTTGCTGTGCCTGACTACTAAGGTCTTTTAACACGGCAGGGTCAGGCCCGGAAAATTCCACTTCCACAGTGTGCGAAGCTTTTATTGAAAGACCGTATTTTCTGATTCGGGAACGGCTGTCAGGAAAATTACCAATAAGATAATCCCTTATCACCGGCCTCATTCTGATCATGGTTTCATAATCTTCAAAATCAACAATCAGTTCTCCGTAATTGTCTGCCGGTTCACCCATTGGCCTGATAAGACAATAGCGCGCAGGAGTTTGTCCCTGAGTGGAAACAACCTTGTTTACCTCATCAAGTGAAAAAAGATGTTCGGTTATTTCATACAAATCCTTGTTTACCTGATCGGGGCCGGTTCCGGATGGAAGCTTATATTCAATATAAACCTGATTATAATCAAAATCGGGAAAAAATGCGTTTTTAACATTTTTAAAATTATATACCGCCAGAGCAAGTATTACAAAAGCCACCAGCAGTGTGGTAATTTTATGGTACATCAAAACCCCTAAAATACTTCTGAATTTTCGGTATGCCCAGCTTTGATACAGTTCTTTGTTTTCCTTGTTTTTTTTGATTTTCAACAATTTCTCGGAAAACAAAGGAATCTGGGTCATTGCAAGCACCCAGCTGACAAACAACGAAATACACAGCACCAGAAACAAATCGCGCACATAAGTTCCAACAATATCCTTTGAAATAAAAACCGGCAGAAAAGCTACAACGGCAATAAATGTTGCACCAAAAAGCGGCCATGCGGTGCGTGTGGCAGGATGCACCAATGCTTTTTTTCTGTCAATTCCCTTCTGAAGGTCAACCAGAATACCGTCAATAACCACAATTGCATTGTCAACCAGCATACCCATTGCCACAATAAAAGCCCCAAGGGAAATGCGCTGTAAAGTGCCTCCGGTAGCAAGCAAAACAGGAAATGTTGCCAAAATTGTCAGTACCAGGCCGGTACCAATAATAAATCCGCTGCGCAATCCCATTGAAACCATCAGCACCAGAATCACAATTACCACCGAAGCAACCAAATTCCACATAAAACCATTAACAGCAGTTTTTACAATCTCAGGTTGAAAAAACACCTTGTCAAACTCATAACCGGCAGGTAAATCTTTTTTTAACTCTTCAAGCCTTTTTTCAACACGCTTACCCACTTCAACTATATTATCTCCCGATTCCATTGAAACAGAAATTGCAATAGCCTTTTCATTGTTAAGGTACATGCTGTTTCGCAGCGGTTCGCTATATGCTTCTTTTATCTCCGCTATATCCGAAAGTTTCAAAAGGCTTCCGTCAAGCCCTTTAATCATAATATTTTCAACATCCTCTTTGCTCTTTATCTTTCCGTCAACCGAAATATTTAAAAGTTTGTTTCCGGTTTGCAACATTCCGGGAAATACGGCAGCATTTTCATTCTGCAGAGAAGCCAGCACCTGAAACAGACTTACACCAAGTTCCCCCATCTTTGATGTATTAAATACAATTTCATTGACCATTTCCTGCTCCCCGAATATTTCCACCCTTGCAACACCTTCAACTTCCAGCATTTCACGCCTGATAAATTGTGCCACCTTGTTCATTTCATTATATGAATATCCATCGGCAGTCATAGCGTAAAACATACCGTAAACATCGCCGAAATTATCAATTACCATTGGCGGATATGTACCTTCCGGAAGTTTGCCTTCCAGTTCACCAATCCTGCGGCGCAAATAATCCCAACGCTGCTCTACGTCATCCTGGGGTACTTTAAAGTCAAGTGACAAGCTTATAGTTGACAAATTAGGCATTGATTTAGACCTTATCGACTCCACATCGGCAAGTGTACCAAGTGCTTCCTCAATAACATTTGTAACCTGCATTTCAACTTCGTGAGCATTTGCACCCGGATACAATGTGACTATCTGAGCCATCATTACTACCAGTTCAGGGTCTTCCAGTTTGCTGATTGAACGGAAGGACAGAATACCGCCAACAACTATACTAAACAGGATAAACCATATCATGGCTTTCCTGCGAAACACCATTTCGGTAAAATACATTACAAAAGTCCTCCCACATTAGTTTCAGAAGCAGGCTTCAGCAAATCCACCTTCTGGTTTTCCGTTAAATTATTAACTCCTGCAACCACCACCAGTTCGTCGGTTTTCAGACCTTCCGAAATACGGATTCTGCCGTCACCGGTAAGATTACCGGTTTCAACCTCACGCTTTTTTACTGTTCCGTCATTATAATAAACCCAGACAAAAGTTTTGCCTTTTTCCCTGAACAATGCAGATAAAGGCAAACATGCAAGTGACTCATCGTTGCTTTTCATTAATATCTGAACTTGCAAATCCATTCCGGGCGAAAGTTTTGGCTGACTTGCCGGATTTATGCGAAGCTGCAGTTTATACAGCTGATTGCTGCTGGCTTTTTTGCTGTAATTCAGCAAATTTAACGGAAACGGCTCTTCAGAAATTGAAGGCTGAACGGCAGAGAACGAAATTATATCATTGCGGTTTACATATATTGAAACAGGTATTTCCAGCTCAACCTGATAATAGCCCATGTCAATCATTGATGCAACCGGCATTCCGGCATCGATAAGCTCATTCTCAAGAAAATTTATTTTCTGAATATACCCTGAAACAGGAGCGGTCAGTTTTGTATCATTCAGCTGGTCACGCGCATTTTTCAGATGTGCCTCCACCATCTTTAAACCTGATACTGCCTTGTCGTACTGATTTCCGGCAACACTTTCACGACTGTGAAGTTCAACCACACGGTCTGCCTCGGCTTTTACTTGATCATACTGAGCCTGAGCGGCTGCAAGCTGCACTTCATAATCGCGGGTGTCCATTTGTGCCACAACCTGTCCTGCTCTTACATAGTCGCCCTCTTTAATAAGTATTTTTTGAATAGGCCCTGCAACTCTGAAAGCAAGATTTACCTCGCCGGCTTCCTTTACAATACCGGAATATGTCCTTAACTGTACCGAATCGGCCTTACACACGGTCTCCACCTTAACCTTTCTGATTATTTCAGTTTGCACATTGTTGTGGTTTGCACAACCTGCAACCAAAATAAGACACAACAGAAAGATGAAATTTCTGATTAATCCTTCCATAACTTTAAAATTTAATTGTTCTCTTTTTCAATTTTTTTATGAATTCATAAAAATTAAAAAAGCAATTAATGTTTTGAGATAAAATATACTGAAGTGATAAAAAGGGAAACTGAAATGCCGGCCGGAAACCTAAAGGTAACAGGAAAATAAACACACCTGTTAAAAAAAAAATTACAAATATTAGTTAATTCATAAAAAAATGGCTGCTACCTTAAAATAACAGCCAATGAAAAGGGAATTAAAATAAATTTTAAATCATGAAGCTAATTTCCAAGAATAACGACAATACCCAGTTCAAAACTGACTGCACCCGTTATATATTTATTCTTTTTTGAACTATCCGAACGAGTTTCACCGTTATAATATGCCTCTTCTACATCGAAACTGGAAATAGAATTTTTAAAACCTAAAGATGCATCTATTGCAACTCTCTCATTTAAAAAATATGAAGCTCCCCCGCTTAAACGATACTCAAACCTTAAATTATCGGCATCTTTTTCCTTTGATATTCCAATATCTGCCTGTGCATAAGGCCAAAGGCCGTTTAGTTCGGTAACATAATATCGTGCAAAAGGGCCGGCAGATATTTCTGAATAAGTATATTTGTCATTATCATCAGGGTCTTTCCAAGTATTACTATAAAAATTAACAGAAAGACCTGCAGCCAGATTATCAATGATAAACGTACCTGCTTTGGTTTCAAAATTAAAAAATGTAAACTTTTCAGTTACTGTAGATTTACCTCCGCTTTTAACCTTATCCTTACCCGCTTCCAAAGAAAGATTACCAGAACCAAAAACCAGCCATTTGCCCTTTTCGGTTTGAGCATTTGCCGCAAACATGCAGACAATAATAAACACTGCTGTCAACAATAAATTTTTCTTCATAATTGTAAAATTTAAAAATTAGTGATTTTTCATTACAATTTAATAAATTATATCAATCAAGTCAACAAAGACATTTATAAAAATATAGGGTGTGAAATACTAAAATGTATCAAAAAATCAAACTGTTGATTTTTGCAGTTTAACCTTACCTGAAGCTTTTCTGGCAAAAACAACCAAAAGTTTAAAAAATCATCACTTTTCAAAATATATTCGTTTTTAGAAAATATGATTTATGATAATTTTTAATGTGAACAGCAACACTTTTTGAAAAATTTTTAAGATATTATGACTGTTAAAAATCAAATATTAATGTGAAATTATGTCTGAATATATTCAAAAAATCCTGAATGCTTTTTCCCTTCTTGATATTGGGGAACTTCGTTTAAATTTAAAGGAAGAGTATTCTTATGCAAACACAACAAAAGAAGTGTTTCTAAATGCACTTGAAATAATATTAACAAGGCACAAACATGCGGGCGATACAAAACTGAATATTTATGAAGGAATATGTATCAAAAAGAAGTCTCCTGATTTCGGTAAAAAAGGATACAGATTTATTGGTAATAATTCAAAAAGATATTTTGATTTTATTTTTGAAACCGATGGCAACGACATAAAAAATATTTACCACTGCAAAAAATTCAACCCTTATGTTAAAATCAAAAAACTCAGCTACAAACACCTTTTAAAAATAAATGATGACGAAAAGAATTCCTTTATCAAAACTCCCGAATATCTCGCTAAGTTAAATGCTGCTGAAAAAGCAATGAGTGAAATTGCCGTGAGTCCACCCATAACTTTCAGTTTCAATGAATTAAGCAACTGGATTGATAAACATTACTACGCTTTTCAGCTCATTGGAGAAGACGATCCTTACAGTTTTCCTGAAATGAAATGGTCTGATTTTGTTTCCAATTATTTTTCCTTAAAAGAAATCAGAAATTATATTTCTAACAACATTGAACAAATCAGAATCGCAAACTCATCAATTAATGATATCGAAACCGAAAAACAACTTATTGACTGGCTGGTTAAATTTGAAGATATTGGTGAAACTGCACCTTTCAACATGAAATATTCTTTTCATAAAAAAGATGACTTTTACTGGTGGAATTTTCAAAATCCAATTTGTTTTAAGGATGAAATTTTTACTGACGCATTAAATTTTATTGAGTTTTTTGTAAAACAATACCGCTTAATGTTTGAAAAACATAGCACACTTACAAGTGAAGAAATATCCAATATTTTAACTTTATGTATAGGCGATGAGTATACAAAATATACCACTTCATTAAAATACCATTTAAATAACAGAGAAGAACTTGAAAAAAAAGGTTTTTTTGTTCCTCATTGGATTAATACCGGATTTAACGACAATTAATTTTCTTTTTTAAAATAATTAAAATATTTTATGGTCAATAATTAAATAGCTTCTGCTTTTATTTAATATGAATCAAACAATGTTCATAAAACTCGGAATACTGCTTGCCGGTTTCTTTTATG
>CAZXTX010000113.1:0-8818 GCA_964643695.1 uncultured Mariniphaga sp.
TTTAGAAATTAAATTAACTGCTTTGCCTGATAATTCGACCTGTGATTTAAGTGAAAAAGAATTTAGTACAGAAATTGTCATTAGACCTGATACCATCGTTTATTTAGCTTGTAGTATTGCAAATTTATTTAAAGGGAAACAGCAGAAAGTTTTACAAAACCTATTAGGGAAAAGAGTAAACAAAATAAAAGACTGGACTGAAGGTTTTGAGGTAATTCCTTATATAAAAGATATGATTTTGTCATTAGACGAGGTCATTTTATCAATTATTAACAAACAAACTCCCATATTACTTCAGCCTGTATGGAAAACAGAAGGGAAATCTTCTGAACTCTCTGAAAACTGCTTAGACGTTTTTGTTTGGTCTAATTTAGCATTTTCTCAGTTGTTTATTGATGCGGGAAGAAATGAAATAAAAAGTTCTAAAATCACTAGACAAATAAGAACTATTATTTGGCTTTTCAAGATGCTCTACGATTACGCACATAAAGGACAAATAAGCCACACTAAAATAATTGATGAACTTTCCTATAATACTAAAAACGATAAAGCCTTTGCTGTTAATGGAAAAGTAACACATAAGTATTTATCCTGTCCAGAGTTAATTAAGCCAAGAATAAAAAAGAAAGAAATTAAAAATATTATTTTAGGTGGTGGGCAAAAACTTCTGAGCCCTGAAAGAAGATTTGATGCAATAATTTATAACTCTCCAGAACTTTTTAAATAATGAAAACAATTGATTTATTTTCGGGTTGTGGCGGGATGTCGTTAGGGTTTCAAAATGTAGGTTTTGAAATAATAGGTGCTTTTGATAACTGGAAACCTGCAGTAAACATATACAAAGATAATTTTAATCACAGAATATTTGATTTTGACCTAGGAAACATTGAAAATCATCAATTTATTAATGATTTCAAACCTAATGTAATTATTGGAGGACCACCTTGTCAAGATTTTTCAAGTGCAGGAAAAAGAGATGAAACACTAGGGCGTGCTGACCTGACCATTACTTTTGCAGAAATTGTAATTAAAGCTAATCCTGAGTGGTTTATTATGGAAAATGTAACTAGAATTACGAAGAGCAGAATTTTAAGAGAAACTATAGAAATGTTTAAAAATGCAGGATATGGCTTAACTAAAAAAATATTAGATGCAAGTTTGTGTGGAGTTCCCCAAAGCAGAAAACGTTTCTTTTTAATAGGTCACAAAGCCTCTAAAAACAACTTCTTAGACTACTATTTAGAAAAAAATCAAGCAACTACTCCAATGACACTATTTGACTATTTTGGAGATGAGTTAGGATTAGAATATTATTACAGACACCCTAGAAGCTATAAAAGACGTGGAGTTTTCAGTATATATGAACCTAGTCCAACTATTAGAGGGGTAAATAGACCTATCCCAAAAGGTTATAATAAACATAGTGGGGACCTAGTTGACATTACAGATGATTTACGACCTCTTACCACTAAAGAGAGAAGTTTAATACAAACTTTTCCAAAAAACTTTGTATTAAATGGTTCTAAAACAAACCTAGAACAAGCTATTGGCAATGCAGTACCAGTTAAACTTGCTGAATATATTGCAAATTGTATTTTAGAATATACTGAGGATAAAGACAATAATATAAAATTAGGTCAATTAAACTTATTTGAAACAATAGACATTGAACAGCACAGTGTATAACAGTTCTTATCCATATAAAATACTAAATTTAACACCTGAAATCAGGCAAAACAGATGGAACTCTCGGTAATAATTGTAAACTACAACGTCAAACATTTTTTGGAGCAGTGCCTCTATTCAGTACAAAAAGCTTCAAAAACTGTATCTGCCGAAATATTTGTGGTTGACAACAATTCCGTTGACGGTTCCGCTGCACTCGTACGCGAAAAATTCCCTGATGTTCATCTTATTGAAAACAAGGAAAATGTCGGTTTTTCAAAAGCCAACAATCAGGCGATCCGTCTCAGCAAAGGAAAATATATTCTGCTGCTGAACCCCGATACCGTTGTTGAGGAAAAGACTTTTGAAATAGTTACCGGTTTTATGAACGAACATTCCGATGCCGGCGGACTGGGCGTAAAAATGATTGACGGTAAGGGTAACTTTCTTCCCGAATCAAAGCGCGGACTTCCCACTCCGTGGGTGGCATTCTGTAAAATGTCGGGATTATCAAAGCTTTTTCCCAAATCAAAAAAGTTCGGAAAATACCACCTCTCCTATCTCGATGAAAACGAAACTCATGAAGTTGATGTTATTGCAGGTGCATTCATGCTGCTTCGCAGAGAAACACTAAATAAAACCGGGCTCCTCGACGAAACATTTTTTATGTACGGCGAAGACATCGACCTTTCTTACAGAATTACAAAAAGCGGCTACAAAAACTACTATCTGCCCGAAACCACAATTATTCACTACAAAGGCGAAAGCACAAAAAAAGGCTCTCTCAATTATGTGAAAGTGTTTTATAATGCAATGATAATTTTTGCTAAAAAACATTTTTCGGGCGGTAAAGCCGGTGTTTTCTCGTTGCTGCTGTATATGGCTATCTGGTTCAGGGCTTTTTTATCTGTATTGAAAAGAATTGCAAACCATATTTTCCTGCCTGTTACCGACGGAATTCTCATTTTTGCAGGTTTTTTGGTTCTGACCCCTTTTTGGGAAAGTATAAAATTTGAACAGGGATATTACCCGCCAGAGTTTTTAAAGCTGATTGTTCCGGTTTATATTTTAATATGGCTCATTGCGATGTTTATTTCGAGGGGATATAAAAATCCGGTAAACCTAAAAAATGTTGCACGCGGTGTTTTGTGGGGAACTATTGCCATTTTACTTGTGTATTCGCTGGTAGATGAAAGTTACCGTTTTTCAAGGGCACTCATACTGCTTGGCTCTGTCTGGTCCGCAATAATGCTGCCCGGCTACAGATTTTTACTTCACAAACTGAAGTTCAGGGCATTCGGACTGGAAATCAAACGTTCAAAAAAAACAGCCATTGCAGGCCGCCCCGATGAAGCTGCAAGGGTTAAGGAAATCCTTCAGCAAACTCAAACCAAATCTGAATTTGCCGGATTAATTTCAATTGACGACACTGACCGGTCCAATCAGTATATCGGCTCACTGAATCAGTTAAACGAAACCGTAAGAATTAACCGGATTGATGAAATTATTTTTTGTGCAGGAAATATCAGTTCTGCTCAAATTATTCATGCAATGCTTGAACTTACATCACTTGACATTGACTTTAAAATTGCTCCTCCTGAAAGCATAAGCATCATTGGCAGCAATTCAATTCACACAGCCGGCGACCTGTACGTAGTTCACATTAATGCAATTACCAACAGAACCAACCGGAGGAAAAAACGAATTTTCGACTTTTTTACGGCACTCACAGTAATTATTACAACTCCTTTTTCAATCTGGTTTTTCAAAAATAAAGCTGAGTTTATTAAAAATTCATTCAATGTGCTCTCAGGAAAAAAATCGTGGGTTGGTTTTGCATTTCCCACTGAAAACCCTGATGTGTTACCTGAAATAAAACCAGGAATTCTTTCACCTGCCGATATGTTCACCGCCGCTTCGTCAGAATCCAAAAGAAACCAGAGGTTAAATGTTTTGTACGCACGCAACTATAACATTTTAACCGATGCGGAAATTCTGATAAAAGGGTTTCGAAATATTGATGTCAAAAAAGCTCTTACCGGTCAGCACTAATAAAACCAAACAAATATTTTTTAAATTTAAAAACTAAATAAAATACAAATGCTTCAATACGGAAAAATCAGACTTCGCCCCCTCGAGCCGGAAGATGTTACGCTTTTGTACAATTGGGAAAACAACATGGAAATCTGGGAAGTGAGCAACACCCGCTCGCCTTTTTCCAGATATGTTTTAACCGAATATATAAAAAACTCGGTAAAAGATATTTACGAAACAAAACAGTTGCGGCTGATTATTGAAAACTGGGAAAAAAATGCCGTGGGAGCAGTTGACCTGTTTGACTTTGACCCGTATCACCAGCGGGCGGGCGTGGGCATTTTAATTAACGATGCCAATAACCGTAACCGCGGCTATGCCACCGATGCCATTGAAGCTCTCTCGCAATATGCTGTTAATGTACTTGGTTTAAAACAGCTCTGGGCAAATATTTCAGCCGATAACCCGGATAGTATCCGGTTATTTAAAACATCGGGATTTACGGAATCAGGTATAAAAAAAGAGTGGCTGAAAACAATTTCCGGCTGGAAAGATGAAATTATATTTCAAAAAATATTAATATAGCAGTCTTAATACTCTAAAACTAAAAACAAAATAATTCACACTATAAATTGAGGCTAAAATCACCATTATTTGGGATTGTACCGGCATAATTTTCAGGTTAACATTACCATTTGAAACTTTTCCGGGAATTTTCCGCAAAAGTTTGACAGATTAATTGTTGCTGCTATATGAAAAATAATAATAAAAAGGAAACAATAGCTCATTTAAAAAAAGGAGAAAAAGGCATCATAGGCAATTTCTCAGCTGAGCGTATTCCCGTTAAATTACAGGAGTTAGGATGCCTTCCCGGCAATGATGTTCAACTTGTTCAATATTCGCCTTTTAAAGATTTATTATATCTAAATATCAACGGTAGTTTTTTTGCAATCCGTAAAGAAACAGCAGCACTTATTGAAGTGGAAAAAGTTTAACAAGAATGTCTAAAATGCTGCACGTTGCACTACTCGGCAACCCAAATACGGGTAAAACCTCCGTATTCAACCAGCTTACCGGATTAAACCAGAAAGTGGGAAATTATCCGGGAATTACGGTTGAAAGAAAGGAAGGTGTGTGTAAACTTTCAGAAAACACAAAAGCCTACATTTCTGACCTGCCCGGAACATACAGCCTTAATGTCACATCACTGGATGAACAACTGGTTGTGGAAATGCTTCTGGATGAAAAAGCAGACAACTTCCCGGATGTGGTGGTGGTGGTGGCCGATATTGAAAGTTTAAAACGTAACCTACTGTTGTTCACTCAGATAAAAGACCTTAATATTCCGACAATTTTAGCAGTGAATATGGCCGATGTTATGGAGAAAAAAGGGATAACCATTAACATTGAACTTCTGGAAAAAGAACTGCAGACAAAAGTTGCTTTAATAAGTGCACGCAAAGGAACCGGAATTAATTATTTAAAAGAACTTATTTTAAACTATAAAGAGATTCCGGCAGGCAGCATTGTTGACATATCAAAAATTGATACCGAATATTTTAAAGACCTGAAAAACGGAAGTCCGGAAAACAATACATATAAATACTGGCTTTCTATTACTCAGGATACGAGTTTTAAAGTTCCGGCAGACATCGAAATTAAAAAACAGGATGAAGCGTTAAAGAAAAGTGATGCTGAACTGAAACGGATGCAGCAGAAAGAGACCATTTTAAGGTATCTTTTTATTAATAAAATTTTGAAAGAAAGCTACAGCCGCAATATTAGCGAGGCTACAGATATAAGAAGCAGGCTCGACAAAATATTGACACACCGGGTTTTCGGATATATTATTTTCCTTTTGATAATACTGCTTATTTTCCAGGCAATTTATAACTGGAGCGAATACCCCATGGACTTTATCGACAATATGTTTGCGTCATTTTCTCACTGGACAAAAAACAGTCTGCCCGAAGGTACTTTCAGCGATTTGATTTCAGAAGGGGTTATTCCGGGCATAGGGGGAATTGTAATTTTCATTCCGCAAATTGCATTTCTTTTTCTCTTCATTTCAATTCTTGAAGAAACCGGCTATATGAGCCGCGTGGTTTTCATTATGGACAAATTCATGCGTAGATTCGGACTGAGCGGTAAAGGCGTTGTTCCGCTTATTTCGGGAACCGCATGCGCAATTCCGGCAATAATGTCAACCCGCACTATAGAAAACTGGAAAGAAAGACTTATCACTATTTTAGTAACGCCTTTTACCACCTGTTCGGCAAGACTCCCGGTTTATCTTATCATTATTGCGATGGTAATACCAAATCAGGCATTTATGGGATTAAACCTGCAGGGGCTTACACTTATGGGGCTCTACATGCTGGGTTTCGGAATGGCCATTTTTTCAGCTTATATTCTGAATAAAATTCTGAAAACCAAAAACAAAACTTTTTTTGTAGCCGAAATGCCCGACTATAAAATGCCGCTTGTTAAAAACGTTGCCATAACCGTTTATGAAAAAACCAAAGACTTTGTGGTAAATGCCGGAAAAATAATTTTTGCAATATCAATTATTCTATGGTTTCTTGCCTCACACGGCATTTCTGAGCAGTTTAGAAATGCAGAATCAATAGTTACGGCTCAGTACGAAAACGTACAGGCGGATCCGAATGAAATTGAAACAATGATTGCTTCGCACAAACTCAGGCACTCATTCATCGGAACAATCGGTCATGCAATTGAACCGGCCATTCAGCCGCTTGGTTATGACTGGAAAATTGGAATTGCACTGATCACCTCATTTGTGGCACGCGAAGTTTTTGTAAGCTCAATCGCAACAATTTACAGTGTCGGAAGCGAAGATGAAGATACAATTAAAAACCGGCTCTCCGGTGAAATCAATGCCACAACGGGCAAAAAAGCGTTTAACCTTGCAAGCGGAATATCACTGCTGCTGTTTTATGCTTTTGCAATGCAGTGCATGAGTACTCTTGCCGTTGTAAAACGGGAAACCAACAGCTGGAAATGGCCACTGCTGCAACTGTTTTCAATGACTGCCTTTGCATATGTGGTGTCATTGATAGCCTATCAGTTTTTAAAATAAAATTTTGAATGATGATTTTTGATTTACAAAACATACTGGTTTATTTAATCGTGCTGGGAGCAGTGTTCTTTTTGGTGAAAAAATTCTTTTTTACAAAGAAAAAACGCAACAGTGCCGGATGTGCCTCAGACTGCGGATGTCATTAAAAACAGCTGCTAAATCCCGGACATATTAAACTTCGTTTTTTCGGGGCTGAAATATTTTATACGAATTGTATTTACAAAATAGTCCAAACTGTTTTGTAAATTTACAATCGGTATTATAGCTCTGCCCAAAGCGGATTGCTGCCGTAAAATCTAATATAATTGGATTGTATATCTGCCTTAGATTATAGCATTCATGGTACAAATATTTTAAAATTTTATTTGATGACATTAATAGCATACAAAGGTATATTTGTCATCCAAATTTCTTTTTTGTAATCTGATAATGAAGTTCGTATAGCTGTTTTGGGTTTATTTTTCGAACAAAAAAGCCGAAAGCTGTTCGACTTTAAACTTTCGCCTGCTTTAACTTCAATAGGAATAATCTCGTCATTCTCAGTCTGCACTAAAAAATCAAGTTCATATTTACTGTTGTCAAAGGTATGATAATAAATAGCAAGAGTTTCATTTTGAATTAATTGCTGAAATACATATTGTTCTGCCAGTGCTCCTTTAAATTCACTGAATATGGCATCACCCTTGGCAATGGTTTTGGCATTCAACCGTGACATTGCACCCAATAATCCGACATCATTGTGAAAAAGCTTAAATGCCGACAATTCCTGATATGCGACCAAAGGCAAAGCGGGTTTGGAAGTGTTATACACCTTATACAACAGTCCCGCATCTGAAAGCCACTGAATAGCCAGTTCAAAATCTTTTGCTCTTGCTCCTTCTCTGATTACTCCGTAAATAAATTTCTTATTTTCTTTCGACAGCTGGGCAGGTATGCTATCCCATACCATGTTGATACGAGTCAGAATTTCTCCGGGGGCATGTTTTGAAAAATCACTCCGGTAAGAGGCAATTATTTGTTTTTGAATATTGCGAACACTTTGCCAATCACGATTTTTGGAAAAATCGGCTACTGCTTCCGGCATTCCGCCCACAAAAAGATAATATCGTAAATAATTAATCAGCTTTTGTTTGAAAAAATTCAAATTTTCCAAATCGTTTTTTTCCAAAAGTTCAGCAATACCCGTTTCGTCCATTGCAAGTAAGAACTCATAAAAAGACATAGGAAAAAGTTTCATAAAATCCACTTTCCCGACAGGAAACGATTCTCCAGGATGAATATTCACCCCCAAAAGTGAACCTGCTGCGATAATATGATATTCGGGAGCATCTTCATAAAGATATTTCAATGCCATAACTCCTTTGGGTGTTGCCTGAATTTCATCAAAAACAATCAGAGTATCTTCTGCATTAATTTTCAGATTACAATATGCATTCAGCACAGTCACAATTCTGTCGGCATCAAAATCTGTTACAAAAAGATTCTTTGGAGCATCCGGGCGCTCAAAATTGATATATGCAAGTTGTTTATATTCTGTTTTACCGAATTTTTGCAAAAGATAAGTTTTTCCGACTTGTCTTGCGCCTAAAAAAAGGAGTGGCTTTCTTTTATCAGATAACTTCCACTTTATCAGATTATTAATTTCTAAACGATACATTTTTCTCCCGTTATTTCGTCACAAATATACATTTTTATCCCATTATTTCATCACAAAAACACACTTTTCTCCAACAATTTTGCTCAAAAACTACACTTTTCTCTAATACGAATTGTATTTACAATCGTCAATAATGATGGTTAAATTTTCCCCGGATTTTTGAAGTCACTGAACAGCAATCCGTACCAACATCAAAATAATATGCTGATGTTTTTTCTAAAAAAGATATAGTTTAATAACTGCTCGTAGCCGAGTATTACAGGCTATTAGAGTGCTTAATTATTAACACGCGCTATTTAATTCTAATTCCATAGTCAATTATTTGTTTAACTAAAGGAGTACTATTATTAAATTCTTCTTTG
>CAZXTX010000114.1:0-3287 GCA_964643695.1 uncultured Mariniphaga sp.
AAACACCTGAATGCACTGAACACGGTCGGTTACCGCGAACTGTTTTCATATTTCAATGGCGAAATATCAAAAGGGAAAGCGGTGGAACTGATAAAACGAAATACACGCCGGTATGCCCGCAAACAGCTCTCGTGGTTCAGAAACGATTCTGAATACAGCTGGTTTAATCCGGCAGACAAAGACAAAATTTTTGAATACATTAAAATTAAAATATCAGAAACATGAAGGAAACCGGTAATTTTATCATCAGGGTTTATGGTCTGGTTTTAAACAAGCAAAATGAACTTTTATTAACCGACGAATTTCAGCTTGGTATGAAAATGACCAAGTTCCCGGGTGGAGGACTTAAGTTTGGCGAAAGTACCGTTTCATGCCTCCGGCGCGAGTTTAAGGAAGAGTGCAACGGACAGGAATTAACCGGAATACGCCATTTTTACACTACGGATTTTTACCAGAAAGCCTTTTTTCATGAAAACAGCCAGCTGATAAGCATCTACTATCTGGCAGACCTAAACGAACCTCTAAAATTCAAGATTTCCGAAAAGTCTTTTGATTTTAAAGAGATGAGAAACGGCAACCAGAGTTTCAGGTGGGCAAAATTAAAAGAACTCGAAACAGATGATTTATCGTTTCCTATTGATAAATTTGTACTTTGCGAGTTAAAAAAGGAATTTACATGAAAATTACCATATTAGGGCCGGCGCATCCGTTGAGGGGAGGAATTGCGGCACTTAACGAACGATTGGCCGCAGAGCTTGTTTCTGAAGGGCATAATGTGAACATTGTTTCGTTTTCTTTACAGTATCCAAAACTACTGTTTCCGGGCAAAACACAATATTCGGAAGAAAAAAACAAATTTCCGTTTCAGATTACGGAGGAAGTAAATTCGGTAAATCCGGCCAGCTGGCTCAAAACCGGAAAAAAAATCAAAAATGAAAAACCCGACATCCTGATTGTAAGATTCTGGCTGCCGTTTATGGCAATGAGCCTTGGTACAATCTGCGGCATTGTTAAAAAAAACGGACATACAAAAATCATTTCGGTTGTTGACAATATTATTCCGCATGAAAAAAGGCCGGGTGACAAAACACTCAGCAACTATTTCATAAAAAAAGCCGATGGTTTTATAGCAATGTCGAAAAGTGTTTTGACAGATTTGAACAAATTTGACAGCAAAAAGCCGAAAATATATTCGCCCCACCCAATTTACGACCATTACGGAAAAATTAAACCGAGAGAAACCGCACTTGAAAAATTAGAACTTGACAAAGAATTCAGATATGTTTTATTTTTCGGATTTATTCGCGATTACAAAGGGCTTGACCTGCTTTTAAAAGCATTTAGCGATGATTTTTTTGAGAAAAATAAAATTAAACTTATTGTTGCAGGCGAATTTTATACCGATGAGGAGCCTTACCGGAAACTGATTACAAAACTGAATCTTCAGGAAAAAATAATATTAAGAACCGGCTATATACCGAACAGCGAGGTGGAAAACTATTTTAATGCCGCCGATATTGTGGCACAGCCATACAAATCGGCCACACAAAGCGGGGTTACCCAGATAGGCTACCATTTTAACAAACCGATGCTGGTTACAAACGTTGGCGGATTACCCGAAATTATTCCCGACGGAAAAGCCGGATATGTGGTAAATCCTGAACCAAATGAGATAAAAAATGCACTCATCGATTTTTTTAAAAATAACAGACAAGCTTTTTTTACAGAGGAGGTTAAAAACGAAAAGAAAAGATTCGGCTGGGATAAAATGACTGAGGCGATTTTCAGTTTATACTCAGCTTTACAATCATAAAAATAAATACAGAAATTAAATAAGAGTTAAAAATTCTTTTCTTTTAATACAACTCAATCTGAAAATATTTAAAAAAGATAAAACTTTGAGTAAATTGATTTTGACAGAATATTATAAATTCAAAAAAAGTAGAGGAATTGCAACATTTTACCAAGGCGGAAATTCGCCAGATTGAAGACCGTTACGAGGATTTCATGAAGGTAATCCGGGAAAAGTTTGACGAGGAGAGGCAGGCACGAATCGAAAGGTCATTCAAATTTGCAAATGCAGCTCACGACGGAGTCAAGCGGAAATCGGGCGAACCTTATATTATCCATCCCATAGCAGTTGCAAAAATTGTTGCCGAAAACCTCGGACTGGGGGCAACAACCATTTGTGCCGCCATTCTCCACGATGTTGTGGAAGATACCGAATACTCTCTTACCGATATTGAAAATATGTTTGGCGAAAGAGTTGCACGAATTGTTGACGGTGTTACAAAACTTTCAGGCGATTTTGACTCGCAGCAAGCACTTACCCTGAAAAAAATACTGATGACCCTTTCGGACGATGTGAGAGTTATTCTTGTTAAAATTGCCGACCGCCTGCATAATATGCAAACTCTTGACTCACTGGAAAGATACAAGCAGATTAAAATAGCCGGCGAAACACTTTATCTGTATGTGCCGCTGGCTCACCGGCTTGGACTTTATGCCATAAAAAGCGAACTGGAAGACCTCAGTTTTAAATACAAACACCCGGAAGAGCACAAAAGAATTGAGCTAATGCTGCATGACCAGGAAGAGAAACGCAACTATCTTGTTAATGAATTTATAAAACCCATTAAAGATAAATTAGAAGAGGAAAATATTGAAAGTGAAATTTCAAACAGACTTAAATCGACATGGTCTATCTGGCAAAAAATGCAAAAAAAGGGTGTTTCATTCAATGAAATTTACGACATACTGGCTGTCAGAATAGTAATAAAACCAAAATCGGGAATTTCAGAAAAACGACAGTGCTTTGATGTTTTGTCACTTGTAACCGATATTTACAAACCACGCCCCGACCGAATTCGCGACTGGATTACCATGCCCAAGGCAAACGGCTACGAATCGCTGCATGTTACGGTTATGGGGCCGCAGGGAATGTGGGTTGAAGTTCAGATACGAACCGAACGGATGGATGAAGTTGCTGAACACGGATTTGCATCGCACTTCAGATATAAAGACATCAGCACCTTTGAAAATGAATTAGACACATGGATAGAACGCATACGTGAACATTTACGCACCCCCGATGCCGACGCATTTGAGTTTCTCGACGATTTTAAACTTAACCTTTACGCTTCCGAAATTAACCTGTTTACACCCAGAGGCGATATGGTGTCGCTGCCTACCGGTTCAACCGTGATTGATTTTGCCTATGAAATACACACCGACCTTGGCAACAAATGTATCGGGGCAAAAATTAATTACAAACTGGTTCCAATCAG
>CAZXTX010000114.1:3387-8805 GCA_964643695.1 uncultured Mariniphaga sp.
TTTCTGAAACTTGAAAACTTAGATGAAATAATTGGGAAAAAATCACTTAACAAACAGGTAAAATACTGGAATATCACTTTTAGCAAAAAAGATAAAAAGGAGAACAATACAGCTGAAGATGAAGAGCCGGAAGTACCGAAAAAAAGTAACAAAATAGATATCAGAAAACCATTTATTCTGAAAGAATCGCAGGATAACATCTCATTTTCACTGGCAAAATGCTGTAATCCCATTCCGGGCGACAACGTAATAGGATATCTCAGTTCGGATGATCATATAATAGTTCATAAAACCGGATGCAAAGAAATAGAAAAGTTCCTGACAAGCCATGGAGACAGAATAATTCCGGTTGAATGGACAAAATTCAAAAAACAGTCATACCTCACAAGACTGCGCCTTGAAGGATTCGACAGAATGGGAATTGTAAATGAGGTAACCAACATAATCTCCAAGCAGCACAGCATTAACATGCGTTCAGTGCAATTTGACACACACGACGGTATTTTTGAAGGAGACTTGTTTTTATACATTCATAATGCTGATGATATAAATCTTCTGATTTCCAAACTTGCAAAAATTCAGGGCATCGACAGTATTTCCAGAGATGAAAATTTAAGCAATTAATTTTTATTTAGTCTTAATAACAAAAATATTTTATATTTTTGGAGTGGCTATTTAATCCATTAAGTTATGAATTATCTCAGAACCAGAGAGACTGTAAAAAATATGTTTACAGAATATCTCGAAAAGAACGGACACAGGAAAACACCTGAAAGGTATGCCATTCTCGATGAAATTTATTCGCGCGACGGGCATTTTGACATAGAATCACTCTATATTTTCATGAAAAACAAAAAATACAGAGTCAGCCGTGCCACTTTGTACAATACAATTGATTTGCTGCTAAACTGCAAACTGGTAATCAAACATCAGTTCGGCAAAAATTTAGCCCAGTATGAAAAGGCATTTGCCACAATGCAGCACGATCATCTTATTGACACAACCAACGGCAAAGTAGTTGAATTTTATGACCCGAGAATAAGGGAAATTATTGAAGATGCCTGCAACAAAAATAATTTTAAGCTGTCGCATCACACACTTTACATATACGGGCAGGCAATAAAATAACAACAACCCGCCACCAATTAACATTACATAAAATCAGCTTTTTAAATTCTGGTTTATGCATACTCATATAAAATAATTTGTACTTTTAAACCATATTTTATTCCGTAAATTTCTTTCACATGAATTAACATTTACGGTTTCTTTTTGAAATTTTTAATCTAAAAAAATGAAAGTTGATGTACTTTTAGGCCTGCAGTGGGGCGACGAGGGAAAAGGAAAAATAGTTGACGTTTTAACGCCTGACTATGATGTGATTGCCAGATTTCAGGGAGGCCCTAATGCCGGCCACACTCTTGAATTCAATAATGTTAAGCATGTGCTCCATACCATTCCTTCCGGTATTTTTCGTGAAAATAAAATTAATGTAATTGGAAACGGTGTGGTTATCGACCCTATTATTTTTAAAAATGAAACGGATAAGCTGAAAAATGCAGGCGTTGACCTTCAAAAAATCCTTTTTATTTCAAAAAAGGCACATCTTATTTTACCGACTCACCGTATTCTTGATGCGGCATCGGAGCAAAAAAAAGGGGATACAAAAATTGGTTCTACATTAAAAGGAATCGGCCCCGTATATAAAGACAAAATTGGCCGTGAAGGCCTTCGGGCAGGTGATTTACTACACAATTTCACCAATAAATACAACGAGCGGCTGAACAACCACAAAACAATGCTTTCAGAGTTTTACGGTTATGATTACAAAGATATTCTTGATGAATGTGAAGCAGAATGGTTTGAAGGAGTTGAAGTAATGAAGTCTTTTCAGCTGATTGACAGTGAGCATTTTATAAACAATCAGCTAAAAAAAGGAAAAACTGTTCTGGCAGAAGGTGCGCAAGGTACTCTTCTGGATATTGATTTCGGTTCATACCCATACGTAACCAGTTCAAACACCATTTGTGCCGGTGCATGTACCGGACTGGGAATTTCACCTCAAAAAGTGGGTGATGTTTACGGAATTTTCAAAGCATACTGCACCCGCGTGGGAATGGGGCCGTTTCCTACCGAACTGCTTAACGAAACAGGCGACATTTTACGTAAACGCGGCAACGAATACGGATCTACCACTGGAAGGCCGCGCCGTTGCGGCTGGTTAGACCTGGTTGCACTAAAATATTCAGTAATGCTGAACGGCGTAACTCATTTGATACTGATGAAAATTGATGTGCTTGACAATTTTGAAACAATAAAAATATGTGTCGGTTATGAAATTGACGGCGAAGTGGTTGAGGACTTTCCGTTTGAACTGAATGAAAATGTAAAACCTGTTTATGTGGAACTTCCCGGCTGGGAAACCGATATGACCAAAGTAAAAAGCCATGATGATTTCCCGGAGGAACTGAACCACTATATCAGTTTTATTGAAGACGAAATCGGGGTGCCCGTTTATATTGCCTCTGTAGGCCCGGACAGGGAACAAACCATCTTTATGGATAACCAATAAACTCTTTTGACTGAAAGTTTGTTTTTAAATCAGCTGTTTTTGCTGCCAGTTTTATCTTTTGACAAACTGTCTCAAACCTGATAATTTTATAAACATGTCATTATTATCCAACAATTGGGGGCTTTATACCGATTTTTACGAGCTGACAATGGCTCAGGGGTACTTTTTCAGCGGAAAGAAAAATGATACCTCCACCTTTAACTATTATTTCAGAACCAATCCGTTTAAAGGCGGATTTACCGTTTACGCAGGCCTGCAAAATTTTCTTGAAATGCTGCTTAATTTCAAATTCAGCAGTGATGACATTGACTATCTTTCAAAGCAGGGTTTTAAAAAAGAGTTTCTGGATTATCTTTCCGGGTTCGGGTTTTCGGGAAATATACTGTCGGCTCACGAAGGGGAAATTGTTTTTCCGAACGAGCCGCTGCTTCAGGTTGAAGGAAATATAATTGAAAGTCAGATTATTGAAAGTCTGGTACTGAACATATTAAATTTCGAATCACTCGTTGCAACCAAAGCATTCAGAATTAAACTTGTTGCAAACGGCAGAATTTTTTCAGATTTCGGCTTGCGCCGTGCACAGGGACTGGGGGCAATTCATGCAAGTCATGCCGCTGCTGTCGGCGGTGCCTCGTCAACTTCAAATGTAATGGCCGGCAAGCTGTACGGAATTCCGGTTACCGGCACTCAGGCACACTCATGGGTTCAGAGTTTTGATACCGAGTTGGAAGCTTTCAGAATGTATGCAAAAATTCATCCTGAAAACACAATCTTTTTGGTTGACACATACGACACGCTAAAATCGGGAATACCTAATGCAATTAAGGTTGCCAAAGAGATGGAACAGGAAGGACACCGGCTGATTGCAGTAAGGCTCGACAGCGGCGACCTGGCCTATCTGAGTAAAAAAGCAAGAAAAATGCTGGACGATGCCGGACTGGAATATGTAAAAATTGTTGCATCAAACCAGTTGAACGAGCATGTGGTAAAAAGCCTTGTAAAAGACCAGTATTCACCAATCGATATTTTTGGCATAGGAACAGAACTGGTTACCGGGAAAGAGGATGCTGCTCTTGACGGAGTTTATAAATTATCCGGAGTTAACGGGCAGCCGCGAATGAAAATTTCGGAAAATATTGAAAAAGTTACCACTCCGTGCAAAAAACAAGTTTACAGATGTTTCGACAATCAGGGAATGTTTTATCGTGATGCGGTTTTAATGGCAGAAGAAAATCCTGATGAAGCCGGCAGAATCTATCATCCCGTACATCCCGAAAGAAACACATATATAGGAAACCTTGAAAAAGAGCCTTTACTGCACACAGTTGTCAGAAACGGAGAAGTTATTTCGGAACATTTGACTGTTCAGGAAATTCATCAATACCTGCTGAAGCGCAACGAATTGCTTCCTGATGAACACAAAAGATTTATCAGCCCCCACATTTACAAAGTCGGAATTTCGGAAAAGCTGATGAAAATCCGTGATGACTTAATTGAGGGGCTGCGAAGCTGAATCTCTATTTCTCAGGTATATTTTCAAGAGTGGCAACCAAAAAATCCCAAAATTTCTGTACTGCCGGAATATTCACTTTTTCATCGGGCGAATGTGGAAAACGAATGGTCGGCCCGAATGAAATCATATCCCAGTGCGGATATTTCCCTCCAAGTATTCCACACTCCAAACCTGCATGAATGGCTTTTATTTCCGGAATTTTACCGAATTCCTTATTATAAACCTGCTGCATCAATTTCAAAATTGCAGAATCCATATTAGGCTTCCAACCCGGATATGAACCAGTCAAACTGACTTTTGCACCTGCAAGTTCAAATACCGCTTTAATTCTTTCTCCCAATTCCTCTTTTGCAGAATCGACAGAACTTCGCATCAGAAAAGCAGCACTGACTGTTTTAGTTTTATCATCCGACCTGACTATTGCAAGATTTGAAGAGGTTTCCACCAGATCGTCCATGCTGTCGCTCATCCTGATAACTCCGTTGGGACAGGCAATAATTGCACCGGTAAGGTTTTCCTGAGTTTTCACATCCATAACCGTAGCGGGAGATGGAACCTCCCTTAATTCCACTTTCAAATCAGGCTCGGTTGCCGAAAGTTCATTTTTAATGGTACCGGTCAGTTTTTGAACCAGCTCTGCCAGACCATCTTTCAAATCATCTTTCACTGCAATTACACCAAAAGCTTCACGCGGAATGGCATTGCGCAGACTCCCACCCTCAACTGATGCCAGCCTAACACCATATTTTCCACGGGCGGCATTCAAAATTCTGAAAAATACTTTTATTGCATTTCCGCGCTGCAAACGTATATCAATTCCCGAATGGCCACCTTTCATTCCGATAACATTCAGAACATAAGCTGAATATCCTCCCGGAAGTTTTTCTTCCTTATAATCAAAAATAACACTTACATCCTCGCCTCCGGCACAGCCGACATATAGTTCACCTTCATCTTCAGAATCGGTATTTATCAGAATATCACCATTTAAAATTCCCGGCTGAAGCCCGTTGGCACCATCCATTCCGGTTTCTTCGGTAGCGGTAAGCAGCACCTCAACCGGCCCGTGTTTCAGTTTTTTTGAAGTCAGCACTGCCAGTGCAGATGCAACACCTATTCCGTTGTCGGCACCAAGAGTTGTTCCTTTTGCCTTAACCCAGTCGCCATCAATAAATGCCTCAATCGGGTCAGTGGTAAAATCATGTTTCTTGTCACTGTTCTTTTGCGGAACCATATCGAGATGTCCCTGCAAAATAACTCCGGCACGGTTTTCCATTCCGGGAGTGGCAGGTTTGCGAATAATCACATTTCCCGCTTTATCCTTAATGGTTTC
>CAZXTX010000115.1:0-8774 GCA_964643695.1 uncultured Mariniphaga sp.
TTTTCACAAACGACCAGATGACACTTTGTTATCCGAGAGTGGAAGAACTTGGCCCTGAACAGTTTCCTTTTGAAGATGAGTTCTACATTCTTATCAGCAATCAGATTGGCGGAAGCTGGGTTGGGAAATATGATATAGACCAGCTGCCTGTAAATATCTATATCGACTGGGTAAAATTCTGGCAAAAATAGATACTATGGTTAACCGCAGAAATTTTTTGAAGACACTATCCCTTAATAAATCTCAATATTCGAAATCACCGGACAAGCTTTTGAATCGGTAATATTAAATCGTACTTTCGTCGTTTTTACGGGGTCAATCTTTATAATTCTCTTGTAACCAATGGTTGTTTCTGTAGCGACCTGATGCCATGCATCATCATAAAAAAGTTCGACATTGAACGATTTTACTCTCTGTCCCAACTGGATATATTCTTGTATTACAAAATATTGTAATTCCTTAGGATTGGTAAATTCGAATTCTAAAGAACCTTTTAATATATCATCATCTGTAGCCCAATAGGTTTCTTCTTTCCCATCGTTAACTTTTGATGCAGCATATTGCTTTGATTTACCTCGGTAAGTATTAGCAGATACTTTTGCATCTAAAGCCAAGTTAACAGCAAAGGTTTTATCCAGTTTATTTTTCCATTCTTGAAGAGAGCGAATGTCTTCATCTGGTATCAATCCTCGCTTATCAGGAGCTACATTTAACAACAAATTAGATCCCCTGCCAACAGAAGTCAGGTAAATATCAAATAATTCATCTGCTGATTTTACCATACTGTCTTCTTCTTTGTGATAAAACCAGCCAGGACGGATAGAGACATCAACTTCGGCAGGTATCCAGTGAGAACCGGTTTCACTCCCCTTGTTCAGTAAATGAATTCTGTCTTTAAATTCTTTACCAAAAATTTTTACCGTATCTGGTGATATTATATTCCAATTAGTCACCCCCGCATATCCTTTTTCATTACCACACCAACGACAATCAGGAGTAGCCCTGACATCACCCTGAATAATGGTGGAAGGGTTATAATTTTTCACGATGGCATAAGTTTCGGGCCAGTTATAATATGTCTGATCATCAATTCTACGGGTTTCTCTTGCACCTCCATAGTAACCGTCTCCTCCATTGGCTCCATCAAACCACAGCTCAAATACGGTTCCGTAATTTTCAAGCAATTCACGTAATTGATTTTGATAATATTCGATATATGAAGGGGAACCATAATCTGCCCTATTCCTGTCCCATGGTGAAAGATATATTCCGAAATCAAGGCCATATTTGTCACATGCATTTTTAAATGCGCGAACTACATCACCATCTCCATTTTGCCATTTGATGTTTTTCACGGAATGATTAGTGTACTTGCTTGGCCATAGACAAAATCCGTCGTGATGTTTACATGTGAGAATAGCTCCGGTAAAGCCGGCCTTTTTCAATACTTCTGCCCACTGATCCGCATTAAACTCCGCAGGAAAGAATACATTTGGATCCTCATCTCCGTATCCCCATTCTTTATCGCTAAATGTATTCACCGTAAAGTGAACGAATGCTATAAGTTCTCTTTTCTGCCAATCTAATTGGTATTGAGTAGGAACAGGAGCAACTATATCAGGAAAAGTAACCATCCGCTGATTACAAGAAAATAAAAAGGATAAATAAAGAAATATAATAATGGCCTTTTTATGACATTTTATACGTTTTATAAATATTTTGAACATAATTATTTTAATTGAATGGGGTTTATTTAATAGAATGCTCATTTCTACCTATTTAAATCAAAGACTATTGTTGTCAATGAGCGGGGAGCAATCTGATAATTCAAAGTCAACATATTCGAAGAACTTATTTTTGCCAAATCTGTTCGTTGATCGGTTCGATAAACAGTTGCTTCTTTGATTTTTTTGCTGTATGATTTTGGTAATTGTATTTCTATTGATTCATTGTCAAAACCGGAGTTGACGAAAACGGCAACTATTCGTGATTCATCGGGGGCTATATATGCAGACCCTACCACTTTGTCCAAATCATCGGCACCTTCCAATTCTATTCTTTTATAGCCCGGTCGGATAAAGAAACTGTAATTCCCCAACGCCCATAATATCTTATTAGCCGAAACAGTTCCTCCCCAAAAGATATTCCCATCTTTGGCATGCAAAGCAACTAATGCATGATCTCCTTTCAATTCCATTCCCTTCCAATACCCCCAGGCTTTTGCATTGCCGTCTATAAAATCACTGTAAATTAAACGTCCCATGAGCAATCCTACCTGTATATCTCCTCTGTTTCCTGCCTGCCAATATGCAGTAAAACCGTCCATCGGAGGAAGGTAGTTGGGCAACATACACCATTCGGATTGATGATAATCGACACCATATTGTTTACATATTTTTCCCGCATTTGCGCGGACTTCCCTTAATTCATCATTTTTAGTATGATTACCATATGTGTGACCGGCGAAAATACGGGATAAATGTTTTAAATCGCCTATATAGAAGGGAGAGTCGTCGTTGAAAAACGCTTTTACCTGTTCGTCGGGAGCATCTTCTCCCTGGAACCGTTTCCGCAGGCCTTCATCCTGCCGGTACATCACTCTTAAATTAGCAGCTTCTCCTAAAAGCATTTTCACCTTGGTCAACTCGTCATGTCCCGACAAAGCCTTATCTAAAGCTACAAACATTTTTTTCATATCGCTTTTTCCCCAAGGGGAACCTTCCTGTCGGGGAGAATCCCAATTAACTTGCGGTTCATTGATCGGACTGATATAAGAAATATAAAGGCCTTCTTTCACAAAGTGGGCGGCAACTTTTGCCAGATATTCGCCATATTTATCATAGCAATCCGGTTTGATATTGGTCGAATGGTTAGATGAAGAATATCCTTTTCCGTTTAGGGTATACTGTACCAGCGGTGAATTGGAAAAAAGCAGAAAATTGTTGCATCCCAAAGCTTTCGCTTGTTCCATAAAGTAACGATGCCCGGCGCATTTTCCCCAATCGTAATGTTGCCCGTCAACTGTCAGGAACGATTCCGCCCTGCGTTGTATCGGCATAATGTCGGGGTTATTCTGTTCCCAGGAACCGGCACCAACGTTTACCCTCCACAGAGAAAGGCCGATCCCTTTCGGATTACCGGCTTCATCATAATCTCGGCTAAACAGCCATTCTGCAATCTGTTCTTTCTCCTTGTCGTCCCAGTATTTACCGACAAAATTACCACTCCAGGCGTCTGCAGCGGCGAAGTTATCGATGGTTTGAAACTTTATTTCCGGATTTACCCGAATCGATATTTGCTGGGCGAAAAGCACACTTAAACTGCAAAAGCATGCTGTGATGCCAACGATTAACCTTACAAATAATTTATTCTTTCTTTTCATTGGTTATGGTTTTAAAATAAGATATTCTAATGGTTCAATTATTTTTCCTTTATATTTAAAAACGGCAGTATCATAATTTGTGATGATTTGAGTGCCATCTGAAAATGAAGTCATGAATACCTTTTCTGCAATCTGGTCATGGCCTTCCATAAACTCCAATTGCAGATGTTTCAGCGATTCGAATTCGTCATATCCCTCTTTGATTTTTTGCACCGAAACAATTAATTCTTCATCATTTGCACACCTGATATCATCATCACCCATCCAGTTCGGCCCGCTTTCACGAAATTTGGAATAAAAATAAAACATGGGGCGACCGCCAAATTCAATCAGTTTTAACTGCGTTACCGGATCCTTAATCGTATAATTGGTAGTAGCAGTATATGGATTACTCAAAACTATGCCATGATACACCAAGTTCCAAGAAGGAACATGCCGGTCAATCAGCACCGGTAGTTTTCCCGCAGGATTATGGAAAGAGTTGTATAAACTATAGTCTAAATTAGAAATACAATAATCAAAACCTCCTTCGGAACCTAAGCCGCCGAAACTTTGTTGCGCATCTTTGAAGATTGTTTTTGACCAACAAGCGAAATCCTCTTTTGTTAAAGGATGTTCCTTTGAGTAGCAGGTTCTTGGATTAACTGTAGAAAATACATCAATGTAGTGTATTCCCCGAAACCCTAAATCCTTTATTTTTTCAAAATCACTTTTCACAAAGCGCTCATACATACATTTCGGGCAGGTTTCGTACATATTCCCACCACCCCAGGTAGTATATTGAGCAAAAGAACCGTCTTTACGTTTCAATAAATAGCCCTCATCCCATAAGTCGCCGATACGTGATACGCTATAAGCGTCCGTATTATTGGTATGGCATACGATTTGGAAACCCTCATGCTGCGCTTTTTTGATGGCTTCCCGTAATTTAACTTCACCACCCAAACGTTCATCCACCGGGAATATCTGAGGATAACGCCCGTCATGTCCTCCAATATTCCAGCCGACCAAGCAAAACTCGGCCTTATCTACCCCTTGTCGTTTAAATTCATCCACGATTTGTTGGACACGGTCGAAAGTAACCGCTACTTTCATCGGAGGCTCCGTTTCTGCTGTCTGTTCTCCTACAGGCGAAGGTACCGGCTTCCAACCCATGCGCACGCGAACCTCCATTGAATTAGCTGCATATTGTAGTTCGGGATTATTCTTTATTCGCTCTTTCAGAGGGGTGCATTCTTCACGATCTAACTGGTATTTTCGATATACTTTTGCCATATCAGCATAAGTTGCATCTTTATCCAACAGATGAAGTTCGACTGCAATGTCCTCATTAGGCACATCACCTTCCAGCATAAACCTCGGGAAAATCCGATATATTCCATCTTTCAAATCTGCCAGGTGATGCGCTTCATACCGCATACCTGTCAGGATTACTGTCATAGCTCCGTGAGGAGTGCTTACTCCAAACATCGGCATAACGCTTTGTTTATTATGATAAGTGCCATCTTCCCGTTGCTTAAAAGTACCATACATACCGGTACAGAGAACATAAAAACCTTCATCTCCAGCTTTTGCCGTAGCATATGGATGATGCACTTCTACAAATTCAACATTTTCCGGAATATTTTCAGCCGGAATTACTAAGGTTTGTATATTCCCTTTTTCCGTCAATCCGGCCGATACCGTATCCAATCTGCCATCGCTAAATTGATATATAAGATCAACCTGTAAGGAATCTGTCCCTCTTGTCCTTGAAAACGTGCATGAAACCGTGAATAATACAATAGATATATTAAAGATCCACAACAACTTGCCCATAGAAACTTAATAATATATTTATTTAAATAATATTAAAATTTCATTTTCCAGATATATTAATCCTTTATCTCATCATAAACTCGAACATAGTCGACTTCAAAATAATCTGGTAAAACAGCGTCGAATAAAGCCGGTGCAGGTTTGCCACTCCAACTCTCTTCGCCATTTTTCGACTCCAAGCCCCCGCGGTTTCCTGTACGATTATATCCGCCACATTCAGTAGAGACTAAAATAAATTGTTCGACTTCTGATACGGGACACTCGGGAGCCATTTGCCGACCTACCTCTTTTCCATCTGCATAAAAAATATATCCTTCGGGTGACCAGTCAACGGCATATGTATGCCAGCCATCTTCCGTTTCAACATAAGGGAACTTGAAATGTCCGGCCCATTTACTTTCTTTCCCATAACCACCCCATCCGTTGCCACAAACCATTAGACCTTCTGTATGTTGGCGGTAATTTTCCATAATATCACATTCGACTCCGGCATATCTTGCGTCCGGATGTGCGCCAATTGAAGGTGATTGGAGCCAGAATGCGGCATGCCATCCATCGTTTTTGGGGAGCCGGCATCGAATTTCATAGTAGCCAAACTTATGCATGAACTTTGCAGGTTGCTTTTCCCCGAAAGGCCAAAAACTGCGTGATGTCTTATCACGTGGAATATCAAATGTCAGCGACCCAGTTTGCAAATGTCCGGAATAAAAATCATCGCCTTTCCGGATCAGATTAATTCTCAAATGTCCCTTTCCATCAAGTTCAACACCTTCTTTCGAAAATGTAGGCGATTTGAGTCCCCAAAAGTAGAGACGATAGTTCCATTTTGTCGTGTCAAGGGAATTCCCGTCAAATTCGTCATGCCAAACTAACTTCCATTTCTTGTCCGGAGGTAAAACACTTTCGATTTCTAAATTCATTCCATTATCCAAAGGTTCTTTTTCCTTTTTGGGAGAACAGGAAATCAGGAAGAATACAAACGCTAATAAAAATAATATTTGTTTCGTCTTCATTGTCTTATTATTAATTAATTAATATACATTGTGATATAAAAAATATCCAAAACGAAACTCGAATGATAGATTATTCCTTTTGCCAGATACGGACATAATCAATATAAAATGTGCTTGGCAAATCGGCCGGATCAGGCAATCCTACCCAATCCTTCATAATCTCACAATCAAACGTAATATGAAGTGGCTTATTGAAATAATCATTATCTCGTGAAAAAACTTCTTTCCCATCTACATACCATTTTAATTCCGTTGGCGTCCAAAGTAAGGCGTATGTATGGAAATCCTGATGGAAATCAAACGGCATCTTTAGCTTAAAGCTTCTATTCTCCAGCGGGAATTTTTTGCGATTGACTATGGCCTCAAAATAAGGCGTACAATATCTGTGAACGGTTGCGTAAAATAGGCGTTCTGATTTTTTATCGTTTGGTTTGCCGAATATCTCGAAAATGTCAATCTCTTCGGAAAAACTTCCTTCAATGTATTTTTCGACAGGATCGAGCGGATCGTATAACCAAAAAGCATTACATACACTTGCATTCATTGATTTGCACCGGGCTTCAAAATATCCGTATTTAACCCGTTTTTGACTCTTGACGATTGCTGTTGTAAACTGGTCAAATCCGCGTACTTTATTTTCTATTGAAACCTCTTCCGGTTTCTGATGGCGGGCGGTTAGTTGTAATGTTCCGTTTTTAACGGCGACATTTTCACGTGAAAAAACCCCCGGTTTACGACCGTAAAATGTAGGATTAAAGTCCCACCATTTCGCAGTATCCAAACTTTCTCCGTCAAATTCGTCACTAAATTCCGATACAAAAGTCCATCCGTCACCCAATGGGCATAAAGGCTGATTTTGCGCATTTGCAGTAAGACTGTTCAAATAAAGAAAAAACAATAGGCCTACAAACTGTGTATTAATGATGATTTCTGTTGACATAAAACATTGGGTATTATTAGTTTATTTTATTTTCACTTGCGAACGTTCTGCAATCAAAACAGGGCTATCCCATACAGGTAAATCCCTGAATTTCGTGTCATTTCCTACTGTTCTCCGGTTATAGTCGGGTATTTCATATACGCGTCCGGTAATCATTTCCACATATACCGGATCGCGGAATGTTAGGTCTTTAACAGTAATATCCACCAAATCCCAGGTTAAATCATCGCTTGGGATCCGGTCGCCATACCACAGCATAATGCCAAACGGCTGATCGTTCTTTATCTTTACTATTGAAATATCCCTGAGTGTATTTGCTTTATATTCAGGTTCTCCTGCTGGATTAACGTTTCCGTCCAATACATTTACTGTATGTTGTACGGCATAGTACGAAGGTCTTTTATAGACAACTTCCTTGAGAAGGTTCATACGGATCAATCCAAATGATTGCAACATATTGGGATATTGTAAATCAACAAGAGTAAATACATTGTATCTGGCGCCTATCGACCAGTCGTTTATCATTTGGCGTAAATTCCATTTTGCTTGGCTGTATTCCGTCCAGGAATAGGAATGTAAGGCATGCCCCCATTCCAGAATGGACGGACATCCTACTTCTCCCTGAAATAATTTGATGTCGGGATTATATTCGTCAATCAGTTTTCGCAAACCTTCCACCATGGGATAAGATGTATCCGGATTATGAGTGTAAGGATGATAGGTTATGTAGTCAACAATATCAAGTTTACCTTTAGATTTCAAAACTTCAAAAACGGCTTTAGGAAACCTCAATACACTACCCGGAGTGAAATCATGCACTGTAAAACCTATAATAGTAGCTTCCGGTTGCACTTTTTTTATTATTTCTGCACTTTTCATTAAAAGATTTGCATATATTTCGGGGGATTCGTTAAGATTGGGCTCATTCCATACCTCCCATTCGGTAACAGTATTTTTATATCTTTTTACCGTAGCTTCGACATATTTCAGCCAGGCATTCATGGTTACATCATCTGTAAAAATTTTGGAGCCAAGGACTTTTTCCGCACCATATATCGGATTACCATAGCACAGACATATCCAGGGCTTTACTCCCTGTTCATCCAGGCCATATACACAATTATCCAACCATTCGAAATTGTATTTTCCTTTCTTTGGCTCGCATTTAGCCCAGCCGCTTTGAAGCCTTGCACTTTTCACTCCGAGTTCCCCTACATACTGTTTATAGTTTTCAAATTCAGCATAGTCCCTGTCCAGAGTTTCACATCCTACAGACCATTGAGAAGACGAAATATCTTTAGAATGCCGTGTCGCCAAATGGCCGATTTGCTTTAATTCCGGTCCAACAGCATTGAGTTTTTCCCAGGTTACAGATCGGTGCTGTGCCATTGCCGAGAAACCAACAGCAAAAAACAATATGCAAGTAATTAAATGTTTTTTCATTATTTTTTTCTACAAAAATTAATATGATTTAATTCATGATTGAAAGACAGCAGGTGCTAAAAATTGGTAGCACCCGCTAATAATTTATTATTTCATATTTATTTGTGAACGTTCAACAATCATAACAGGGCTATCCCATACAGGTAAATCCCTGAATTTCGTGTCATTTCCTACTGTT
>CAZXTX010000116.1:0-8770 GCA_964643695.1 uncultured Mariniphaga sp.
AAAAAAGCAGTCTGCTGATATACAACAGGCTGCTTTTTAAATGCTCCCCAGGTAGGACTTGAACCTACGACCTACGGATTAACAGTCCGCCGCTCTAACCAACTGAGCTACTAGGGAATATTTATGTTTTATGAACGTTTGCTTTTTGTAAAAGCGATGCAAAAATAACAGCTTTTCGTAAAAGAAAAAATTTTTTTGAAAAGAATTGATATTTTAACCGTTTGGTGTTAAAACAGCTTTTTTCTTTTAACAAGATAAGTGAGCAAAACCTCACTGAAATCTTTATTAATGTCGGCTTCTGCAAGATCTATCCGATACTGCCCGCACCTGACTTTCAGGTTATTGAAATATTCTTTTACGGTATCTACATACTGATTTTTCACTTCCTGCGGGTTAAACTTGATTACCTGCCCGCTTTCAAGGTCAATAAATTTGTGCGGACGATTGCTAAACTGAAATTCACGTTCCTGTTTATGGTCGGTAACATGAAAAAGCAAAACTTCGTGTTTATTATACCGTAAATGCTGAAGTGCCGAAAAGAGTTCATCGGTTTCGCTGTTGTCAATCATATCGCTAAAAATGATCACCAGTGAACGTTTGTGAATGTTTTCGGCAATCTGATGAAGTACTTCGGCGGTGTTTGTAGCTTTTTTCAGATGTGTATTTTCCGGCTGAATAAGTTCTGTAAGTTTTCTGTACATCAGTTCGGCATTTACCGACGATAACCGGGGCTGTGTGTGAAACTCAATTTCATCCGAAAAAAGTGTCAGTCCAGCGGCATCACGCTGTTTTCTCAGCAGGTATATTAATGCTGCTGCCGTATAAACCGAAAATGCAAGTTTGTTTTGAAGATGTTTTTTACCTTTTGAGTATGGAAAAAGCATTGATGAAGAGGTGTCGATTACCAGCTGGCATCTGAGATTTGTTTCTTCTTCATACTGTTTCACAAAAAGCTTGTCGGTGCGGGCAAATAGTTTCCAGTCAATATGTTTTGTAGATTCACCCTGATTATACTGACGATGCTCGGCAAACTCAACAGAAAACCCGTGAAACGGACTGCGGTGAAGCCCTGTGATAAAACCTTCCACAACTTCACTGGCAATCAGTCCCAGATTATCAAACTGATGAAATTGCTCAATGTCAAAAATATTCTTCAAAACAGGTGAACTGATTAGTCAGAAGCAGTAATTCTGTTTACACTTCCGGCTGTTATATTTTTAAGCAGATTATTTTACAGTAAAGCATCAAGTTTTGTGGTAAAAACGTGTTTTGGTGCCGCACCAACCTGTTTGTCGGCTATTTCACCGTTTTTTACAAAAAGAACCGTAGGAATATTCCGGATACCGTACTTCATTGCCACTTCGGGATTTGAATCCACATCAACTTTGCCGATTAATGCTTTGCCTTCATATTCTGTCGACATCTCTTCAACAATGGGGGCAATCATACGGCAAGGGCCGCACCATACAGCCCAAAAATCAAGCATAACGGGTTTATCTGATTTTGTAACTAATTCATCAAAATTAGCATCGGTAATTTCTATTGCCATATTAATTTTTATTGAAAATTTATTTTTTGCAAAATTAGCTAATTAATTCTATATCCAATATCCGGCATATTTTCAAAAAATTTCAAAAAACTGTTGGTCAGTATAATTTTGGTATTTCTTGAAAACAGATTTACATACATATTATTTTCCGGATCGTAAACATTAAATTTTAACAATGTCTGGCCTTTATTGTTTTTGGCTAAACTTTCAATCTCCTCAACCAGCGGTACATTTAGTTTATCAAGCGGAATATTGATGGTTAAGCTTTTAACCAGTTTATTTCTGATTTCAGAAAGCAGTTCGATATTTGTTATTTTAAATTCCAGTATATCGCTTTTGTTGAAACGTGGTTTTACAGAGCCTTTGATATAGATGAACAGTCCGGTTTTGCAATATTTGTGAAAATTAACAAAGTCCTGCCCGAAAAAGAAGAACTCCATTGAGTCGTTATAATCGGAGAGAGTAAGTGTACTAAATGGTTTTCCGTTTTTGGAAAGTCCTTCCCGCGCAGCGGTAACCATTCCTCCAAACGAAAGTTCACGCTCTTTGTAGTTTTCTATATCCTGTTTCAGCATTTTAAGTGTAACATCCCGCGAACAGAAATTTTGTATTTCAAATTTGTAATCATCCAGTGGGTGTGCCGTGAGATAAATTCCTATAAGGTCTTTCTCTTTTTCCAGAAGAATTATTTTAGGCCACTCTTCAACATTTGGAACAGCAGGTTTTATTACTCCGGCATTTCCGCCTAACTCACCGAAAAGACTTATCTGCATACTCTGGTTTTCACTCTGAATTTTATTTCCGTACCTGATTAGTTTTTCAATGAATGTAGAGTTGTCATTTTCGTGTTCACCCGCAAAGAAACAGCTTCTTTTTAATCCCTGTAAACTGTCGAAAGCACCTGCCATTGCCAGTGCTTCCAGGTTTTTTTTGTTTACGGTCTGCAGGTTTACTTTTTCAACAAAATCATAAATGGTATTGTATGCTCCCTTTTCCTGCCGGCTTTCAATAATATCACGTGCGGCATTTTCGCCAACACCTTTAATGGCGGCCATTCCAAACCTGATTTCACCTTTTTTGTTTGTTGTGAATTTTGAATGACTTTCATTAACGTCAGGCCCTAAAACATTAATTTTCATGCTGCTGCATTCAGTCATGTGTTTGGTGATTTCAGTGATGTTGTTCAGGTTTCGGCTGAGGTTGGCAGCCATAAATTCACCGGGATAATGAGTTTTTAAATATCCGGTCTGGTATGCAATGTAGGCATAGCTTACCGAGTGCGATTTGTTGAATGCGTATGATGCAAATGCCTCCCAGTCTTTCCAGATTTTTTCAATAACATCATCAGGTTTTTTACCAACCAGTTTACATTCATCCAAAAAATTGAAATTTGCTTTGCAGCCGCTTACAAATTTTACTTTTAATTCATCCATCAGAGATGTGATTTTTTTGCCCATTGCTTTCCGCAAAGTATCGGAATCACCACGTGTAAAATTTGCCAGTAGTCGCGAAAGCAACATTACCTGTTCCTGAAAAACCGTGATTCCGTATGTTTCGGACAGGTATTTCTCCATCATCGGAAGGTCGTAGGTAACTTTTTTTCGTCCGTGTTTTCGTGCAATATATTCGGGAATATATTCCATTGGCCCGGGGCGGTACAGCGCATTCATTGCAACAAGGTCTTCAAACCGGTTTGGTTTCAAATCGCGGAGGTGTTTTTTCATTCCTTCGGATTCAAACTGAAAAATTGCAGTTGTTTCGCCCCTGCTGAAAAGGTCAAATGTATCCGAATCGTTCCAGTCTATATCGTCTATGTCAATCTCGATACCTTTTGAGAGTCTGATATTTTCAATAGTTTCCCTGATTATCGACAGGGTTTTCAGTCCTAAAAAGTCCATTTTGAGCAGGCCTATATCCTCCACAAACCGTCCGTCATATTGTGTTGTAGGCAGATTCTCCTCATCTTTGGTCAGCATCAGCGGAATATTGTCGGTGAGCGGATCGCGGCTGATGAGAATACCGCATGCATGAACGCCGGTATGTCTTACAGAGCCTTCGAGTGCCTGAGCAAATCTGATTGTTTTTTCAATCAGGGGATTGTCAGATTCTTTCTCTTTTTTTAATTCCGGGCTTTGCTCGAAAGCTTTTTTAAAATTCATTTTAGGAGCTTCGGGTACAAGTTTGGCCAGCCTGTCGGCTTCGGGCAGCGGAAGTCTCAGTACCCGTGCAACATCGCGAATCGCCATTTTGGTGGCCATGGTGCCAAAAGTGCTGATGTGTGCCACTTTATCGTTACCATATTTATTTGTCACATAATCAAGTACCTGTTGCCGTCCGTCGTCATCGAAGTCAATATCCACGTCAGGCAGTGAAATCCGGTCGGGATTCAGAAACCGTTCAAAAAGAAGATCATATTTTATGGGGTCGATATTGGTTATTCCGGTACAATATGAAACTGCCGCTCCGGCTGCCGAGCCCCGCCCCGGGCCTACTAAAATTCCCATCTGGCGTGCTGCATTCACAAAATCCTGAACAATCAGAAAATATCCGGGAAATCCCATCTGCTTTATGGTGTCAAGCTCAAAGTCAAGTCTAAGATTTACCTCTTCGGGAATTGGTTCTCCGTAACGCTTTTTTGCACCTTCCAGGGTTAAATGTTTCAGATATTCGGCTTCATGTTTAATGCGAATCACTTTTTCATATCCGCCAAGCCGTTGAAATGACTCTTTTCCGAACTCTTCCGTCAGTATTTCTTCAGAATATTTCTTTCTGAAATCTTCTAAAGTTCCAAATTCTTCAGGAATAGAAAAATATGGCATAATGGGTGAGGAGTTCAGTTTAAAATCTTCAATTTTTTCAGCTACCTTAACAGTATTTTCAATTGCTTCGGGAACATCAGAAAACAATTCGTTCATTTCCTTCTGAGTTTTAAACCATTCCTGTTTGGTGTATCTCATTCGTGTGGGGTCATCCACTTCCTTGCCGGTGTTCAGGCAAATAAGAAGATCGTGCGCATCGGCATCTTCGGCATTGGTGAAATGAACGTCGTTTGTTGCAATAAGGTTGATATTGTGTTTTTTTGCAAAATTAACAATATGACCGTTAACCAGAATCTGATTGTCATAAACGTTTTCCCGTTGTGCTGCATCTTCTGCCGGGTGGCGCATCAGCTCAAGATAATAGTCATCTCCAAAAACCTCTTTATACCATAATATTGCATCTTCCGCTTCTTTCAGCTGGTTTTTCATTATATACTGCGGAACTTCAGCTCCCAGACAGGCTGATGATACAATTAAACCTTCACTGTTTTCCTTCAGAATGTTTTTATCAATACGCGGTTTGTAATAAAAGCCTTCCATGTTGGCTTTGGAAATCAGTTTTATCAGGTTTCGATATCCTGTTTTATTTTTTGCCAGCAGAATAAGGTGGTCGCCATACCGGTCAGCAACATCGGTTTTATCATACAAAGTACGTCTTGCAACATAAACTTCACAGCCTAAAATTGGTTTTATGCCTGCCTTTTTGCATGCTACATGAAATTCTTTAATGCCAAACATTGTTCCGTGGTCAGTAAGTGCAAGAGCTGTCATTCCGTCTGCCTTGGCTTTCGCGACAAGATTGTCAACGCTTGCGGCACCGTCAAGAATGGAATACTCTGAGTGTACGTGAAGATGGACAAAAGGTATCATTTCTTTAATTTATTTACAGATTGTTATTTTGTAACAGAAGCCTAAAGTTAAAAAATTCAGGGTGGAAAAAGTTTAATGTTAATAAGTTTTTTTAACAAAAAACCCGGCTGTATTACCGGGTTTCGTTATAATAAGCAGTTTATAACGGATTAAATTTCTTTTGAAATATTTTTTCTTATTTCTTCAAATTCATCTTTGCTTAATACAAGTTTTTTAGAAAAATTAAAAACATCAGCCTCACTTTTCATCGGTATAAGATGGATATGTGCATGGGGCACTTCCAGCCCTAAAACCAGAACCCCGATTTTTTTACACGGAACGGCTTTTTTTAAGCCTTTCGCTACTTTTTTTGCAAACAGCTGTAATTCTGAATAAAGTTCGTCATCAAGATCGAAAAGATAATCAATTTCCTTTTTTGGAATTACCAGTGTATGACCGATTGCAACCGGTGAAATGTCAAGAAAAGCCAGAAATTTATCATCTTCTGCCACTTTGTAGGCAGGAATTTCGCCATTTACTATTTTTGAAAAAATGCTTGCCATGGTTAAACAGTTTAGAGTGAAATTTCAAGAATTTCAAAAGACATGATTCCGGAAGGAACCTTCACATCAACCACTTCACCAACCTTTTTCCCCATCAAACCTTTGGCAATGGGTGTGGCAGCTGAAATTTTTCCTTCTCTTACATTAGCTTCACCTTCCGGAACAATAGTATATTCCATAACGGCATTATTCTTTTTGTTTTTAATTTTAATCTTGTTTAGAATCTGTACTTTAGAAGTATCTATTTTAGATTCATCAAGTACCCGGGCACGGGTAATTCTTGACTGTAATTCAACAATTTTAGCTTCAAGCATTCCCTGTGCATCTTTTGCTGCATCATATTCGGCATTTTCAGAGATATCACCTTTATCTGCTGCTTCTCCTATCTGTTTGGAAATAGCAGGACGCTCGACATTAATAAGTCTGTCAAGCTCCTGTCTGAGCTTATTGAGCCCCTCCTGTGTTAAATATATTATTCTTGACATTTATGTTCCTCCAAATTTTCTTTAAGGCTATATAAAAAGAGAAAGAATTCCGGCTTTCGGAACTCTTCCTTGTACAAAAATATACAATTTCTCTGATATTAAAAATTACTTGTATTAAAATTGGTTAAAACGAATAAATTAAGGCAGTTAAGAGTATTTCCTGTTTAGTATTTCACTGTAAATAACGGCCTTTTTCAATGAAAATTTTTCCTTTTCTGATTTTATTGCCGGTTTATGCTTTTTTTTAGGTTTTGCAATAATTGTTCTTGCTCCTTCTTTGTCAGGGTGAAAATCGTAACTTTTGGACTTATGCTGAAAATCACTTTCTGTTAAACCGGTTACTTTTTGCTGCTGCTGAGCATTTTCAGGCATGTATGCTTCTTCATTCTGACGTTTTAACATATCCCAGAAATCTTCGGGTTCAGCTTTTTGTTCCGGAGCCGGAGCAGGTTTTTGTTTTTTCTTCTGCCCTAAAAAACTGGCAGCAATAAAAATAAGCATTAATATAATTACAATAATATCATCCATTTTCTCATTAAATTTAAAACAATAAAAAAATTACTTTTAAGTTTGTATGTAAAAGTACATAAAAATGTGGAAGGTCTCTTTTAAAGTTACTAAATATTTTATCCTTTTTCTGTTAATGGCTTTGTTTCCACCCGCGTGTGACAGGCTAAATGACTCTCCCGTTCCTGATGTATATGTTTCATTTAACGTAAATCTGAATATTTTCAATGAACTTAATGTGCCGGGTAATGCCCTTTTTTTTCCGGGTGCGGGTTTTGGCGGTGTTATTGTCAGCAGTAATGCTTTTGGTGAGTTTTATGCATTTGATGCCACATGTACTCACGAAGCCAGCAATTCATGCCGTGTTTTAGAAAAAGAAAACTTTAAAAATTGTTCCCCCTGCCTCTTTGAAAATTTGATTCTTGAGTGCAACTGCTGTGGCTCTCAGTTTTCCAAAATAGACGGAACTGTTATGAAAGGGCCTGCTGCCTTACCTTTAAAGCATTACCATGTTTCAATGGTAAACAACAATTTATTGCGCGTTTACAACTAAATTTTTAATATCTGTAGTGTTCCGGTTTGTACGGGCCTTCTTTTGGAACACCAAGGTACTGCGCCTGTTCGTCAGTAAGTTTTGTAAGTTTAACACCCAGCTGATCAAGATGAAGCCTTGCCACCTCCTCGTCAAGTTTTTTTGGAAGGCGGTAAACATCAATTTCATAGTCGTTTTGCCATAAATCTATCTGGGCAAGCGACTGGTTTGTAAATGAGTTGCTCATTACAAAAGAAGGATGTCCGGTTGCACAGCCTAAATTAACCAGTCTTCCTTCTGCAAGTAAAAATATGCTGTGTCCGTTTTCAAAGGTAAATTTATCAACCTGCGGTTTTATATTCAGTTTTTTAATTCCGGGCCATCTGTGAAGTTCGGACACCTGAATTTCATTGTCGAAATGACCGATATTGCACACAATTGCCTGATCTTTCATTTTCGACATGTGTTCGGCAGTTATTACATCTTTATTGCCGGTGGTTGTTACAAAAATGTTTCCTTCCTCCAGAGCATCTTCCATTGTTTTTACCTCAAATCCTTCCATTGCTGCCTGAAGCGCGCAAATCGGGTCAATTTCGGTAACAATAACACGGGCACCATATCCGCGCATTGAAAAGGCACATCCTTTTCCAACATCGCCATAACCTGCAACCACCACAACCTTGCCTGCTATCATAACATCGGTTGCACGCTTGATGCCGTCAGCCAGTGATTCACGGCAGCCATACAGGTTGTCGAATTTTGATTTGGTAACCGAATCATTCACATTAATTGCCGGAAAGAGCAGTTTCCCGTCATCTTTCATCTGGTAGAGACGGTGAACTCCGGTGGTTGTTTCCTCAGAAACACCTTTAATCTCTTTTGTCACATTATGCCAGCGGGAAGGTGTCTCTTTCAGGATACGTTTCAGAATGTTATTGAGCTCCTGATCATCTTCACCACTTGCCGGGCGATCGAGTACCGAAGCATCTTTTTCGGCCTCGTGTCCGCGGTGTACCATAAGAGTGGCATCACCGCCATCGTCAACAATAAGATGCGGCCCTTTGCCGTCACCAAAATCGAGAGCCTGATCGGTACACCACCAGTATTCCTCAATTGTTTCGCCTTTCCATGCAAAAACCGGAATACCTGCTTTGGCAATTGCAGCTGCAGCATGGTCCTGTGTTGAAAAAATATTGCAGCTTGCCCAGCGTACATCAGCTCCTAATTCCACCAGGGTTTCAATTAATACCGCAGTTTGAATGGTCATGTGCAAACTGCCTGTTATGCGTGCTCCTTTCAGAGGTTTGGAAGTGCCAAATTTTTTCCTGATTGACATTAGTCCCGGCATTTCTTTCTCTGCTATTTCAATCTCTTTTCTGCCAAATCCGGCCAGACTGATGTCGGCAACTTTATATTTTAATTTTTCTTTTAGTGATATATTCATTTTATAAATCTGTTTTTATTAA
>CAZXTX010000117.1:0-6274 GCA_964643695.1 uncultured Mariniphaga sp.
TTAATGCCGATGGTTAAAATATTTAGAACAATTGAACAGAGCGATAATTGGTCTGGTATATTTTTCCAATCGGTATTAAACCACATTTTTTAAAAAAAATAAGGATTTAAAAACGTTTTATTCTTGCGCCAATTTGCTGAAGTCTGACCTCGATATCTTCATAACCGCGGTCGATTTGATCAATATTTTCAATTATACTTTCACCTTTTGCCGAAAGTGCAGCTATAAGCAGTGCAATTCCCGCTCTTATATCAGGCGATGTCATTTTGGTTGCTCTCAGGCTGTTTTGCCTGTTAAGGCCGATAACCGTTGCCCTGTGCGGATCGCACAAAATTACCTGAGCTCCCATATCAATAAGTTTATCAACGAAAAACAGACGGCTTTCAAACATTTTCTGATGAATAAGCACGCTCCCTTTTGCCTGGGTTGCAACAACCAGAAAAACGCTGAGAAGGTCGGGTGTCAGTCCCGGCCATGGTGCATCCGAAATTGTCAATATTGAACCGTCAATATAACTTTCTATCTCATAATGCTGCGTATCCGTAATCAGCAAGTCATCATTGAGCTGTTCTACTTTAATGCCCATCCTGCGAAACGATTCCGGAATAATTCCGAGATGCTCCAGTCCCACGTTTTTAATCGTAATTTCCGATGCAGTTAGTGCTGCCAGGCCGATAAAACTTCCCACTTCAATCATGTCGGGCAAAATTTTATGCGAGCACCCCTTTAACGAAGTTACCCCCCTTACCGTAATCAGGTTTGAGCCAATGCCGGAAATATCCGCTCCCATTAAATTGAGCATTTTACACAACTGTTGAACATAAGGTTCGCATGCAGCATTGTAGATTGTAGTTTCACCTTCGGCCATGGTGGCAGCCATTATAATATTTGCCGTTCCGGTAACCGAAGCTTCATCCAGCAGCATATATGAACCTTTCAGCTTTTTGGCCTTAACCGAATACCATTTATTCTGCGGGTCGTAAACAAAATCTGCACCCAGTGCCTGAAGTCCCGTAAAATGGGTATCCATTCTTCTGCGGCCAATTTTGTCACCTCCCGGACGAGGAATAAAACCGATTCCGAAACGTGTAAGAAGCGGCCCGATTATCATTACCGATCCTCTTAACCCTGCAGCCTGCTCAATATATTTTTCGGAATTAAGATAGCCGATATCAACTTTTGATGCATTAAACCGGTAAGTTCCTTTTTGCAGACGCTCTGCCGTTACGCCAAGCCCCTCTAATATTTCAATGAGCTTGAGTACATCCCTTATTTCAGGAATATTTTCAATAACAACATCTTCACCGGTAAGAAGAACTGCACAAATAACCTGTAGTGCCTCATTTTTTGCACCCTGCGGTTCAAGAGTACCGCTAAGCTGAAATCCGCCTTCTACAAGAAATGTTTTCATTTATAAAACGAGTTACCTTTTCTTTTTTTTCTTTTTACTCTGCGGAGGAGTGTACTGTTGTACCCTTACATCAGCCAGCTGAATACCCTCGGGAATCTGTAATCTGTTATCCGAAAGCTCCTTCAGATCGGCAAATATCTTTTCATCATCCACCGAATCCTTATTCCAGGCCAAGTAAAGTTTTTTCATCTGATTGGCAATCTGCTCTATCAGAATATTCTGCTCATCACCTTCCATTGAAATGGCCACTTCAATCATTTTCTGGATAATCAATCCGTAATGCCTGACTTTAATATCATTCTGATTATACGGAACCCGTTTGGGTTTTTCTGTCAGTATATCAGGCGAAGGCAATTCGTAAGGGTAATCAATATCAAGTTTGAATTCTGACATAATTGCAAGATGATCCCACAATTTGTGTTTATATTCGGGCACATCACGCAAATAAGGATATAAATTACCCATTACGTCAATAATTGTCTGTGCAGACTGATTACGTTTTTCCCTGTCATCAATTGTAAAAAGATGGTCAACCATATCTTGAATATTCCTGCCGTATTCCGGTAACGGAAGTTTTTTTCTTTTTGTATTATAATCCATGTACTGAGTATATTTTATAATTATTTTTTGTTTCAGAAATTAAGCGGGGGGACTTCTTTTTCCATCTGCAAAACTAATATTTTCTTCACAATACGCAACTTTTTTCAATGATTGCATTTGTTATTCGCTGATTTTCAATTTTGCAAATTTAAGGAGCAACTGTTTCTGTCCGGCATTTTGAAAAAAGACTGTTGCTTTACGGTTTGCCAAATCTCCTTCAATTTTAAGAACTTTTCCCTTTCCAAACCGCTGATGTTCCACCATCATGCCCGGCAAAATTTTTTCGGGGTCATCACCTGTAAATTCCGCACTGCTATCGGAGCCGGCAATTCCGGTTTCAGCTTTTCTTCTGAAAATTTCATTTCTCCCTGTTGTACCGGCTCTGTTCACCGGCTGATAACCTGAGGGAGCAGTTCTTCCTGACTCTGAAAAGGAGCTTTCCTGTGCAGGCCTGCCCTGCCTGAACTGTCTGACATTTACCGGATCAATTATGCCGTCAAGATATTTATCATCCATTTCAGTTAAAAACCGGCTGGGAGTGCAAAACTCCAGATTTCCCCAGCGGTAACGCTGTCCGGCGTATGTAAACCATGCATTTTCCCTGGCTCTGGTAAGTGCCACATAAAACAATCTTCTCTCCTCCTCCATTGCCTCAGCTGTTTTTTTATCTTCGGCCTGTGAAGAGGGAAAAAGATTTTCTTCAAGTCCAACCACAAATACATTTTTAAACTCGAGGCCTTTAGCCGAATGTACCGTCATGAGTGTAACCTTGTCCCTGTCCTCCTTTTTCTCATTGTCCTGATCTGTCAGCAAAGCCACATCCTCAAGATAATTTTCAAGTTTTCCCGGGCGTCCTTCTTCCAATGCACTGATACTGAATTCCTGAATAGCATTCAGCAGTTCCTGAATATTCTCATGACGGCTCAGTCCTTCAGGTGATTTATCACTGTGCAGCTCTTTTAAAATTCCTGTTTTTTCGGCAATCATTTTTGCAGCCACCCATGCACTGTTTTCCTCAACTGCCTTTTTAAATTCATTAATCAGACTGTAAAAATTCCAAAGTTTGACAACAGTTCCCTTATTTAAATCTGCCGGATTGTTATCCTGAATACCGGAAATAACATTCCAGACAGGAATCTCATTTTCAACCGATACAGCTTCAAGTTTTGACAAAGTTGTATCACCAATACCCCGGGCAGGATAGTTTATTATACGTTTCAGAGCTTCATTGTCCGACGGGTTAATAATCAGCCTGAAATAGGCAAGCAGGTCTTTTATCTCCTTCCGCTGATAAAAACTCAGCCCCCCGTAAATTTTATAGGGAATATTCCGTTTTCGCAAAGCCTCTTCAAAAATTCTCGACTGCGCATTTGTGCGGTATAAAATTGCATAATCCTGATTCCGGTAATGATTAAGCAGCTGGGTACCTGCAATTTCCTGTGCAACAAGAAATCCCTCCTCATTGTCGGTAAGCGCAGGAATAACTTTGATTAAACTGCCGGTGTTATTTTCAGAAAAGATTTTTTTTGGAATTTGCCTCTTGTTTTTAGCTATTATGCTGTTGGCTGCATTCACAATATTTTGGGTGGAACGGTAATTTTGTTCCAACTTAAAAATTTTATGTTCCAGGTAATCCGACTGAAAATTCAGGATATTTTCAATCCGCGCCCCTCTGAATGAGTATATACTTTGTGCATCATCGCCCACCACACAAATATTCTCATGTATTGCCGCAAGCTTTTTAACAATCAGATACTGGGCAAAATTTGTATCCTGATATTCATCAACCAAAACATAATCAAACCGCTGCTGATATTTTTCAAGAATTTCAGGATTATCACGAAATAAAACATTTGTTTTCAGCAACAAATCATCAAAATCCATTGCACCGGACAATTTGCATCTTCTTGCATACTCCTTGTAAACAGAAGAGATTGCAGGCATTCTCATACTTTTGTCGGCAAAAAGAATATCGGGATTTTGCGCATATGCTGCCGGAGTTATCAGATTGTTCTTAGCCATGGATATTCGTGAAGCAACACTGCCCGGTTTGTAAATCTTATCATCAAACTTTAAGTTTTTTATAACAGTTTTTATAAGATTTTTACTGTCTGCAGCATCATAAATTGTATAATTTGCCGGATATCCTACAGCTTCATGCTCCGCACGCAATATTCTTGCAAAAATTGAATGAAAAGTTCCCATCCATAAATATCTGGCAGTATTTTCACCCACCACTCCCGCAATCCGTTCTTTCATTTCGCGGGCAGCCTTGTTTGTAAAAGTAAGTGCCAGAATCGAAGACGGCCTTGCACCCTGTTTTAACAAATGAGCAATACGGTAAGTCAGTACGCGTGTTTTCCCCGAACCCGCACCTGCAATAATCAGTGCCGGCCCCTCGGTAGAAACCACAGCCTCATACTGTGCTTTATTTAAGTCTTTCAGGTAATCAAAAACCATTCAGCAACAATTTCAAATTAAAAAAAACAAAAATAACAGATGTTTTATGGATTCACCTTCTTTTACCCTTACACTTTTCAACAACTAATATTAAACAAACCTTTTAACTTTTGAACCTGTTTTTAAACAACTGAAACAATTTAATGAAAATTATACGTTAATATTGTACCCAAAAGAATAGTTTGATTTATGAATGACAAAAACAAAATATTCCTGTTTACCATACTGGTTTTACTGTTCAACACATCTGTAATAACCGCACAAATCAGCGCACCCGGCTCTGTATCATCAGTTTCAACCAATTATCCGGTTTTTCCGGGAACAGATAATATTTTCATTTTCTGTACCGAGGCTGAAGGAATTAATGCAGGTTCCCTCACTGTTCGCACCGGTTTGGAAGGTACAAAAACCTTTTTATGGGAAAAATACAACTCACAAACTGCTGAATTTGAATTATTTTTTTCTGAAAATAGTGACAATGCAGAATCATTGGTTTCATCTCTCGAAAGCGGCGGCTATAAAGTTACCGTTACACTTGGAGAAGCCACAGAGATACACAGGGCTTGGGTTTTTAACAACCGGATTGGTTCTTTCGCCGAAATTGGTGAATCCGACTGTTTCTCTTTCAGACTAACCGGCTCAATTGAGTCCGAAACATTTGTTTATTACGATCCTGAAACCAATTCACCTGTTGAATTAACAAATGATTTTCAAACCGAATGGAAAACCGGGCAAACCACTATTGCAACAATTATAAATCCTCAGATATTTGAACCGCCACACAATGACACCGAATATACTTTTATAATTACTGACAGGTTTGGCTGTAAATCAGAATTTAGTTTGCTATATAAATCAATTGCCGTTAAAGCACAGTTTTCTGTTGACCAGCAGCAAGGGGAAGCACCGCTTACCATTAATTTTATTAATGAATCTCAAAATGCCACCCCCGGAATGTATGAATGGCTTTTTTACCGGAACCTTGACGACCTAAAAAAGGAAGCCGAAAAACCCCAGCAGCCGTTGGACAGTATCATGGTTGTGGCTTATGACGACAACCCTGTATATACATACGAAAAGTCAGGTTCATATCTTGTAACACTAATAGCAAAAAAAGTATCTGAATCAATTACATGTGCCGATACGTTCTACATGAAAAGCCCCATAATTGCAGATACTTCGTTTGTTGCGGTTCCCAATGTGTTTACTCCAAACGGTGACGGTATAAACGACCTTTTTATTGTCAGGTTCTGGTCGATGCAAAGTATTAAAATCTCAATTTTCAACCGGTGGGGCAAACGCATTCATTTTTACGAAAGCGGTAATGTACGCGGTTTTGAAGACACTTATACGGCTACAGTCTGGGATGGGAAACTTAACGGACGCTATGCCACTCCCGGAGTATATTATTATGTGGTTGAAGGAAAAGGGCGGGACAACAAAACCAAAAGAGCTAATGGATTTTTTCATCTATTCAGAGGCAAGGATTAAATTTTAACAGGCACAAGAATAGAACAGTAGCTATCAGACTTTTGGGGTTTAAATAAATTAAACTGATAATTAATGCGGTTTATTCGTTTTCTTCGTAATAATATGAATAATCAATACCTTTTAAGAATATTTCCCTGTCATTTATTTTTGTTGTAAGTGCATTATTCAGAAGAATCCATAGAATACTGCTGTTTACAGGGCTTATCTTCATTGCGTTCAAATAATTCTCTTTACTTATTTTACTCCAATCTATAAACCGATTTGCCTTTTTGCCCGGAAATTCTTTACCCAATGCAATTATTCCAATATCAT
>CAZXTX010000117.1:6374-8720 GCA_964643695.1 uncultured Mariniphaga sp.
CGATTTGCCTTTTTGCCCGGAAATTCTTTACCCAATGCAATTATTCCAATATCATCAAGCATATCCGTTAAACGCCTTTTACCATCCGGTGCTAAAATTTTCAACTGGGTAGTATTACTAACCACTTGGCTGTTTTCTTTTTTTAATTTGGCTTTGAGATATTTCCAATAGTTGCGGGTCTTTTTATAGTCATCCTGATCAGTAAGCACTGCCACAACATCTAACACGCTGAACCACCATTTAGAGTTTTGATCATTCCAAACGGCTCTCACTTCACGGTCGTCAAAAAAACGTATGGATATTTTAGACTTACTCATTTTTTTGTTTTGGGTCAGTTACTACAAATATAAGTGTTTTAAACTTACTTTTTAATTTGAATATTAAATTGAATTTTTGAGAATGATAAAAATCGCTGATATTTTTCACTTAATGCACAGATACGTAAGGTTAATCGGAAACAAAATATTGCAATCTGCAAATCCCCAACTCTCATTTCATTACACTATCTTTGTTCTCCCGGAACAATGAAAAATCACGATGAGAGTTCATCTTACCACATTTAATGCGAAATACATCCACACATCACTGGCACTGCGATGGCTTTATGTGGTTAACAAAGAGCGTTTTGAACTTTCTTTCAGCGAATATACCATTAAAGAGGATGCGGAGAAGATTGCCCGTGAGATTATTGACACAGGTTGTGATGTAGCGGGAATCAGCGTATCGATATGGAATGTGGAACAGAGCAGACAGCTGGCTTCGTTGCTAAAAAGAGATAATCCCGATATGATTGTTATCGTTGGCGGCCCGGAGGTGAGTTACGAACCCGGTTTTTTTCTGAACAACTGGCAGATTGATTATGTAATCAGCGGTGAGGGTGAATTTGTGCTGGGCGAACTTTTAGATGCACTGCAAAACAGCAGAACTGTTGATATCGACGGTGTTTCATCCAAAGATAAAATAAGCCACATTGCCGTGAAAGCCGATATTGAAAAGTTGGTGTCCTTTCCTTCTCCGTATCAGTTGGAAGAGGACAAGGAGCATTTGAAAAACCGACTAATTTATTTTGAAACATCGCGCGGATGTCCATATCAGTGCCAATATTGTTTGTCTTCGCTTGAGAAAGGTGTCCGCTATTTTCCACAGAAGTATATTGCTGATAACCTGAAATATATTATTGAGAGCGATGCCCGTCAGGTGAAGTTTTTGGATCGGACGTTTAATCTCAATAAAAGACACACCGCTTTTGTTTTTGATTATCTGCTGAGTAATCATCGCACGAAATTGAGTTTTCAGTTTGAGATTTATGCCGATTTGCTTAATGAAGAGATGTTAGATTTCCTGAACGATCATGTTCCCGAAAATTATTTCAGATTTGAAATCGGCATTCAGTCCACGCATGAGCCAACCAATATTACGGTAAAGCGCAAACAGGATTTTCCGCTTTTGGCACACAATATACGCCGCCTGATGGATGGTGGGAAAATCAATCTGCATCTTGATTTGATTGCCGGATTGCCACATGAAACCTACGAACGACTTGTTAAATCTTTCAACGATATCTTTCAATTGGGTGCCAAAGAGGTGCAGTTAGGCTTTCTGAAGATGCTTCGTGGAACAGCTTTGCGGATTGGGGCATCAGCTTTTGGTTATATTTATGATGAAAATCCGCCTTATGAGATTATCAGCAGCAACGATATTTCAAAATCCGAACTTGATCGCATCCGCGATGCGGAGCATGCTTTGGAAAAGTTTTGGAACAGCGGACGCTTCATCCGAACTATGGATCGGTTGGTTTCACAGGAATATAAAGGGCGATATTTTGAGCTTTTTGATGAAATCGGACAATTTTACAACCGACAGAACCTACCTCATTTTGCTTATCAGCTTGAAGACCTGTTCCGCTATTTCAACAGCTTTTTGGAATCAAAAAGCATAGATGCCTCTGACACACTGCGCGACGATTATTATTCCAACTATTCCGTTCGTCCAACCGGCTATTGGATGGAAGTGATGGATAAAAAGGAACGTAAGAAATTATTATATACCATCGGACAGGATAAAAAATTTCTGCAAAAACATAACTTATCCCGAAAAATCATCGAAAAACAGACTGCTGTCAACCCCCTTAAAAATGGTGGTTATTTACTGACAGTTTTTTTGGAAAGCGAAAGAAAACAAATTGTTTACAGGGTGGATAAAAGCCGGGATTAGTTTCCAGTATGCATTTTTGCATAACAAAACTGAATTAATCCATTCAAATCCACAATAACTTCAATGCCTGCATCTTTTTAAACCATACCGTTTGAACGTCCGGTCAGGTTACAAAGCTTATATATTATTCGT
>CAZXTX010000118.1:0-8609 GCA_964643695.1 uncultured Mariniphaga sp.
TCTTGTAAGTTTGTCGGCTGCATCTTCCTTAAACCTGCCGGCTGCTTCATCCCAGTGAATTACCTCACCCACCCTGTAGGCAATATTCCCCATTTCGGATACTATAGCGGTTTTAGCACCAACTTCAACCGATGCATTTGGTTTTCCGCCTTTTCTTATACAATCCAGAAAGTTTACAATATGCTCATCCATGCCGTCACCATAATTGTTTTTCTGAACCGCCTCAAAAAACGGCTCCTTTTTGGCATCATTCCGATCAGGCATTATCTGATAACCTCCTCTATCAAGTACCAAAGTTCCCTTTTGTCCGACAAACGCCACACCATGACCTTTTCCGTAGGGGCCAATTCCCGGATTAAGACCGCACTCCCAAACCATTGTATGCTTCGGATAGCTATACATCGCCTGCTGAATATCAGGAGTTTCAAGCGTTCCTTCCTGATGATAATAAATACCGCCTCCCGGTGAAACTTTTTGCGGCATACCGGCATCCATCGCATACATTGCAAAATCAAGCAGATGAACACCCCAGTCAGTCATTGCACCACCGGCATAATCCCACCACCACCTGAAATTATAATGAAACCGGTTGGCATTAAACGGCCGTTTGGGAGCAGGTCCCAGCCACATATCGTAATCAACATAATCGGGAGCTTCCGAATCGGGCATATACGGGTAAGGCTCATCATACCCCTTATAAATCCATGCTTTCACAAGATGAACATCACCGAGCTTGCCGGATTTGACAATTTCGGAAGCCTCAAACCAGTGCTTTGAACTTCTCTGCCACATTCCCACCTGAACAATCAGGTTAGGAAACTTTGAAGCGGCGTTCACCATGGCATTACACTCTTCAATACTGTGAGCCATCGGTTTTTCAACATACACATGTTTGCCTGCCTGAAGAGCCATAATCATCATGTGTGCATGCCAATGGTCAGGTGTACCTATAATCACCGCATCAATATCGGAACTGGCAAGCAAATCCCTGAAATCAGAATACAAAACAGGCCGTTTCTGAGTAATCTTTTCAACATCTCCTGCGCGTGATTCCAGAATTTTCGAATCCACATCACAAAGTGCCACACACTCCACATTATTTCCCTCCTTCAAAAAACTCTGCAAATTACTGAATCCCATGCTGCGACAACCAATCAGACCTACACCGATTTTTTCACCCGGAGATGCACACGCATTTATAATGGCGGGAAATGCACCAATGGCGGCAGTTGCAATAGCTGAGTTTTTGATAAATTTTCTTCTGTCAGTATTCATAATATTGTTTAAATAAATTTTTTGGATATTAAAAAAACGTAAAGATAGTGGTTAAGAGAGTTAATTGAAAATGATTCAGGCTCATTTTGATAATCTAATATTAGATTATCAAAAAAAAATTCATCATTAAACAAAATTTCAATAAAATATTTTTTTCTCCTTATCACATCGAAAGTAAGAACTTAAACAGAACCTGATTCAATATTATTTTCAAAATATTACTTGAAATATATAGCTTGTAAATGTATAATATTTATTTTTTTAATTTTGTGTTAAATTGTGATTCTTTTTCAATAACATAAATAGCTCATGCTCTTTAGTAAAACACATATAGATCTAATTTCAAAAGGGGATGAAAAAGAATTATGTGAATTAATAGATTCTTTTTCACATGATTTGCTTCTTTTTGCAATGGGTTTTACTAAAAACAAAGAAGTATCAGAAGAAATAGTAAGTGACGTATTCATTAAGATTTGGGAAAACCACAAAACAATTAACAATATAAACAATATTAAATCATTTTTATACACTTGCGTCAAAAACTCGTGCATCTCGTACATCAGAAAATCCGGCAAAAATAAATTTGTTACTATTGATGAACTGGAAGATTTTTTAATACCAGAAACACAATCTATTGAAAATGAAATTATTGACTCTGAAATAATAAAAAATATTTACAAAGCTGTTGAACAGCTTCCTGCAAAGTGTAAAATAGTATTCACTTTAGCCAAATTCAATGGCCTAAAATATAAAGAGATAGCAGAAATTATGGGAATTTCTGAAAAAACCGTTAATAATCATCTGGTTAATGCTTTAAAAAAGATTAGAGAGAATATTAGCATTATATAAAACACAGGTTAAAAATATATTTTTAAATTTATTCTTTTTATGAATAGGTAACTTTGTTATTCTTTGCGTCTTATTATTACAACACTTAAATAATGAATCTTAACAAGAAATATTACAAGGTCTTTTTAAAAAAGCTGATGAAAGAAGAATTAAATTCTGATGAAATACAGTTATTAAATGAAAGTTTGCTTGACAATGATGAATTAAGCAACTTTTATAACACTACAAAACTTTTTTGGAATAATTATACAGCAAAACCTTTAAAAAACAATATACCTGAAATTGTTTATAACAAACTTGAATTATTAAAATATAAAAAACAATATTCAAAAAAGATGCTCTTTTATCAGGTTGCTGCAGGTATTTTACTGTTAGTAACAATCAGTGTATCTGGGTTTTTATTTTTCAAACAACATAATAATCCTTCATTCAAAGAATATTACTCAGTAAATAATGAGATTATACATTTTATCTTAAGCGATGGCACAAAAGTATGGTTAAATAGTGGCTCTTCATTATACAGCATAGAACCATTCAAAGAAAAAACAAGAAATGTAAAACTTATAGGAGAAGCCTATTTTGAAGTTGCATCCAATAATAAAAAACCTTTTATTATTGATACTCATAAACTGAAAGCTAAAGTGTTAGGAACAGCTTTCAATATAAATTCATGGCCGGAAAGCAAAACACAGGAAATTGAACTATACGAAGGCACACTTATGCTTGAACCGACAAAAATACATACGGACAGTGTTTTATTAAAGGCCGGGCAGCGTGCTCAGTTTGTAAATGACAATAATAATTTTATAATTTCAAATATAAAAAAAACAAATACGGCAGGATGGCGTAATGGAATTCTGGAATTTAATAATGATAACCTTTTTAATATAGCAGTACTGCTTGAAAGAAAATTTGAAACTCAAATTTTTATAACTAACAATAACACTGGCTCCTTAAGATTTACTGCTGAATTTACAAATGAACCCCTTACCGATATTTTAGAATTACTTACTGAAGCAAAATATTTTAGCTATGAAATTACAGACCAGGGTATATTAATTAAATAAAACTGTACTTAAAATGAATAAAGCTCTACACTATAATATAAAAAGCAACATTTTACTAAATGTTGTTTTCAATCAATATGTTTTTAAAAAATAATTATTTACTAAACCATTTAATGTATGGAACAAAAAAATGTAAAAGCAGATTTAAGAATTTGTCAGTCTGTTAAAACACTGCGCACAACCGGTCTAACATTATTTTTATTTTTGTTAATAATGGTAAACAGCGTTCATGCAGGCACTTATTCAGAAACGGTCACTTTCAATCTAAAAATGAAACAGGTAACACTGAAAGAAGTTTTTAAAGCGATTACTGACCAAAGTGAATTTACTTTCATTTATAACAACAATGAAGTAAATGAGAATCAAAAAGTAACCTTCAATAAAGAAGGAGTTCATGTAGAAGAGATACTTGACGAGTTACTCCCTGCCTACAACCTTGACTACAAGGTGATTAACAAGCAGATAGTAATATTTACCAGAGAAGGAAACAATTCTGTTTTAAATTCTAAAAGGTCAATTTTACAACAAGGTGTTGTTTCGGGAAAAGTATTTGACAGTACCGGACAACCATTACCAGGTGTAACAATAATAATAAAAGGAACAACACAAGGTACTATTTCAAATGCTGATGGTGATTACATTTTATCCGGTATTCCCGAAAACAGTACTCTGATTTTTTCATTTGTTGGAATGATGACTCAGGAGATATTTGTTGGAAATCAAACATCAATAAATGTAAATATGGAAGAGCAAACAATCGGTATCGAAGAGGTTGTGGCAATTGGATACGGGACTGTGAAAAAAAGCGACTTGACGGGAGCAGTAGGGGCGGTAGTTGGCAATGACATTGCTAGTCGTAAAATGACACAAGTATCTCAAGCTTTGCAGGGAGCTGTGTCAGGTGTTTTAGTCACAAGAAACAACAATGCCCCTGGTGCATCGGCTACAATCCGTGTGAGAGGCGTTACAACCATAGGCAATTCCGACCCACTTATTATTGTAGATGGTATGCAAGTTGATAACATTAATGATATCAATCCAAACGATATAGAAAGTATGTCTGTATTGAAAGATGCAGCATCAGCATCTATTTATGGATCTCAAGCTGCTGCCGGTGTAATCTTGATTACAACTAAACGTGCTCAAACTAATCAATTCGGAATAGAATATAACTATGAATTTGGTATGGAAATTCCAACGGAAATTCCTGAATTTGTAGATGTAATTCGTTATATGCAAATGACAAATGAAACACGTTGGAATGATGCAGGAAACGGAACAAATAAACACCCTACTTATGCGGAAGATGTGATTAACAATTATTATCAATTGAATAGAGATAACCCTGATAAATATCCTAATACAGATTGGAATAATTTAATCTTCAAATCTTATGCACCTCGCCAAAGCCATATTCTTAATATACATGGTGGTAGTGAACGAGTACGAACTTCGGCTACACTTGGGTATGATAATATAGATGCAATTTACGAAGGAAGAAACTATGAGCGAATTACTTCTAGAATAAATAATGATTTAAAAATTAATAATTATTTGGCAGCTTATCTAGACATTAGTATGAAGAGAACAATAGACAAGCAGCCTTATACAAATTTGAATATTTTACGCATTGCTCGATTTTCACCTCCTGTATATGCTGCAACTTGGGCAGACGGGCGTTATGCAGAAGGGAAGACAGGTGATAATATATATCCACAAATTAAAGAAGGAGGATTTAAAAATGCTTTTTATAATCAATTAAACGCAAAAATAGGAATTGATTTTACCCCTCTGGACGGTTTGAAAATACAGGCAATTGTTGCTCCTGTATTTAATGGTACCAAGCAAAAAAATTTCAGAAAAACAATTCCTTGGTATTTATCTACAGATTCTTCAGTTCTCGGTGGGTACATTCAACAACCCACAACGCTGTGGGAAACACGTAATGATAATTACCACATTACTTCTCAGTTTCTTGTTCATTATGACAAAACATTCAATAACCACTCACTTAATTTGATGGCTGGCTACGAAGATAGGTATGAGTCATATGAAGACCTAGGAGCTTCCCGGAATAATTATGAATTAGACAATTATCCCTATTTAAATATAGGACCTCTTGAGCAAAGGGACAACAGTGGTTCGGCTTACGAATATGCAAGACAATCCTTCTTCGGACGCGTTATGTACGGTTTCAAGAATAAATATCTGTTGCAAGCGAATGTTCGTTATGATGGTTCTTCAAGATTTGCAAAGGATTACCGTTGGGGAGTTTTCCCGTCGGTATCCGCTGGATGGGTTATTTCTCAAGAAAATTTTATGGAAAATTTTTCTTCCATTTCATTCCTAAAACTTCGTTTGTCATACGGGACACTTGGAAATGAGCGTATAGGAAACTATCCGTATCAGGCGACCATGGCATTTGAAAATGCTTTATTTTTTCAAGGAAATGATGTTGTATCCCGGCAGGGAGCTGCTCAGCCACGCTATGCAATTAGAGATATCTCATGGGAAACGACGGAAAGTTACAATGTGGGTTTAGATGCCTATTTTTTAGATAATCGCTTACGTTTCTCGGGAGATTATTATAAAAAGAATACACGAGATATGTTACTTGCCCTTCAAATTCCAACCTATATGGGTTTTGATAATCCGGACCAGAATACGGGAAAGATGCACACAACCGGATGGGAAATGAATTTAGGATGGAATGATAAAATTGGAGATTTAGGATATAGTGTCAGTTTCTACATAGATGATTTTAAATCTGTAATGGGAGATTTGGGAGGAACCGAATTTTTAGGTGATCAAATCAAAATCAAAGGTAGTGAGTTTAATGAATGGTATGGATATCTTACCGATGGTCTTTTCCAAACTGTAGATGATTTAGAGGGTGCTGCGCTAATAAGCGTGAGCACTAAGCCTGGTGATATTAGATATAAAGATGTAAGTGGGCCAGATGGTGTACCTGATGGTAGGATTTCACCTGAGTATGACCGTGTATTATTAGGAGGTTCTCTCCCTAGATTTACTTATGGCAGTAATATTAATTTCGATTACAAAGGGTTCAATTTAGGAATTGTTTTACAAGGTGTTGGAAAACAAAATTCACGAATTGAAGGCGATTGGGTTGCTCCTCTTCTTCAAAACTGGCTCAATATGACTACCCTACTTGATGGCAATTATTACAGTTTGTATAATACGCCTGAGCAAAATATTGCTGTAAAGTATCCACGCTTAACCTATTCCAACCCTGGCAATAACTATACGATGTCTGACTATTGGATGTTTAATGGACATTATTTTCGATTAAAGAATATCAACCTTGGATATTCGCTTCCAAAAGAATGGAGTAATATGATAAATATTCATAATATAAGATTTTATACAAGTATTTCAGATCTATTCTGCTTGAGCAAATATCCTAAAGGTTATGATCCTGAAAGTGGTATAAACAACTATCCGATTACTACTACTGTTATATTTGGAGCAGCAATTAAATTTTAATACATACAATTAATATTCGTAAAAATGAAAAAAGTAATATATATAATCGGAATATTTTTTCTTGTCTCATGTCATGATATGGAATTGAATCCACTAGCTGAAGGATCTACCGAAACATGGTTTGCTACTGAGACAGAATTGGTCATGTCTATTAATGATTTATACCGTAATCCGTTCTGGCCACTCACACATGCAAATGGTGATGGTGGTCATGATGCTTGGACAGATGACTGGATGTATCGAGAAGCATTGACTCCTGTTACAGGAGCGACAATTACAAGTGAGTGGAGTCTTGCTAATAATTACTGGTTAAATTCATATAAAGCTATTACTAGATGCAACTCTATTTTGAGTAATTTAAGTCGCCTTGCTGAAATAATACCTGCTAAAACATTAACTCAATATGAAGCTGAGGTTCGTTTTATAAGAGCAAGTCAATATGCAAATTTGATTTTTCATTTTGGAGATGTGGTTTATTACACAGAACCACTAACTGAAATTAATGAAGCTTTTGCCATGGGTAGAACTAGTAAGACAACTGTTTTACAAGAAATATATAATGATTTTGATTTTGCAGCCGAATATTTGCCTGAAATATACGGTAGCACTGCTATCCAACGTGCTACGAAGGGTGCAGCATTAGGAATGAAAGCTCGCACAGCATTATGTGAAAGTGATTATGCTACTGCGATGATAGCTGCAAAAGCTTGTATAGATTTGGATATTTATGCACTGCATCCAAGCTTTAGCTCACTTTTTTTAACTTCTACAAAACAGTCAAGCGAATTTGTTTTCGCATTACCTCGATCAGTAGAATTTAAAGTTACATTGTCCATTCAAGATGCAATTCCTAGAAACGCAGGCGGATGGGGAGCTTGGAGTCCTACATGGGATTTATTTTGTTCATTCTTGTGCACAGATGGACTTCCGATTGATGAATCTCCCCTATACAACCCACAGAGACCTTTCAAAAATCGTGATCCACGTTGTACTGAAACGATTATTGAATTTGGTATTCCACATCTTGGATTCACCTATGAACCGCATCCCGATTCTTTAGGAGTAATGAATTTTAATACGGGTCGAAAGCAGACAAATAATGACACGCGATCGAATGCACAGTTCGCTTCTTTCAATGGCTTGTTATGGAAAAAAGGTATTGACAATACTTGGCTTGAAAATGCTTGGCAGGTTGATCCTGCAAAAATAATATTGCGATATGCAGATGTATTATTGATGTACGCAGAAGCTAAAATTGAGCAGAATAGTATTGACCAATCTGTACTTGATGCTATAAATCAGGTACGTGCCCGTGCTTATGGTGTTTCTTACACTCAAACTGATAAATATCCGGAAGTCACAACAACTGATCAAGTAAAATTACGCAGCATAATACGTTTTGAACGACGAATGGAATTTGCATTTGAAGGAAGACGCTATATGGACATTATTCGTTGGGGTATTGCCGAAAAAGTATTGAATTTGCCGAATTACGGAATGTTAGATCCTGCTGAATTACGCATAAAAGTTGTGAATCAAGGTTTGTGGTTTTTTCCTGAAACTCCGCCTATAGATGAAAATGGTACTGCAGATTTTTCTATTATGTATAATAAAGGATTGATTAAAAGAATTACTCAGCGTTCATTTGATAAATCAAGGCAATATTTGTGGCCTATACCAGCTAGAGATATTCTTATTAATGATAAATTATCTCAAAATCCAAATTACTAATATTTTATACCTTACCTTGTTATTTTTAATAAGGTAAGGTATAATAATTTTAATTACCTATGAAATATCAAATCGTCATTATTTTTTTTTGCATACATTGTCTTTGTTTTTCTCAAAATATGTCAAATATTAGCGGCGTTATTCCGTCTGTTACAATGACTGCAAATCATTTTCCGAGAA
>CAZXTX010000119.1:0-1097 GCA_964643695.1 uncultured Mariniphaga sp.
CGACAACAGTTCCCGAAGCCTCAGGCGAAGAGTCAGTTCCTTCAGCCGGGGATGGAGAATAATAAAAGATATTGAATTTTAAGTTAAAGGTCATTCGCTTGTGCAGATGACCTTTTTACATTTTATACGAATTGTATTTCCAATCGGTATCAGATTCCGTTATTGAGAAGATTATTGCTAAGTGCCCTCAATGTAATTTCTTTATGTGAGTGAGGTACAAGTACAGAAATATTGTGCCGGCTTCCTCCGTATGAAATCATTCGTATTGGAATTCCGTCCAAAGCATGAAACACCTTTGAGGCAAAACCGCGCTCTTCTGCAATAATATCCCCTACAATACATATGATTGTCATATTTTTATCCACTTCAACTATTCCGAATCTGTCAAGTTCCTTTTCAATTTCAGCAAGATTTTCAGTACTGTCAATAGTCAGCGAAACTGCCACTTCGGAGGTGGAAATCATATCAATCGGGGTTTTGTAGTCTTCGAAAATCTGAAAAACTTTTTTCAGAAAACCGTATGCCATCAACATTCTGTCTGAACGTATTTTGACGGCTGTAATTCCGTCTTTTGCGGCAACTGCCTTTATTCCGGTTCCTGTTGATTCGGATGAAATAACTGTTCCGCTGTCACCGGGGTTCATCGTGTTTTTTAGCCTTACCGGAATGTTTCTTAAACGGGCCGGAAAAACGGTTTGCGGATGAAGAATTTTTGCACCGAAATATGCCAGCTCGGCAGCCTCATTGAATGAAAGCTGTTCAATTTTACGGGTATTTTCAACATAGCGCGGGTCATTATTGTGAAAACCGTCTATATCAGTCCAAATCTGAATTTCGGTTGCATCAATTGCTGCACCAATCAGTGATGCCGTATAATCACTTCCGCCACGTTGCAAATTGTCAATATTGCCGTTGGAATTGCGGCAGATAAACCCCTGAGTTACATAATATTTAGCAGGCCCGGTCTCTTTTAATACCCTTTCAATATTTTGCTTTATATATTGTGAATCTGCTGCTTTTTCACTGTCGGTGCGCATAAATTCCAGTGCAGGAAGAAGTTTGACATCATAACCTTTTTCTTCCATCAGGAATGTGAA
>CAZXTX010000119.1:1197-3152 GCA_964643695.1 uncultured Mariniphaga sp.
GAGATTTTCTGAAATTTCAACAAGGGCATTGGTAGTACCCGACATAGCAGACAATACTATAATTTTTTGCAGATCATCTGCTATAATTTTTATTACCGAATTCATTCCCCCGGGCGAACCCACTGACGTTCCGCCGAATTTTACAACCTTCATTTTTTACTTTATTTTGTTTTTCAGATACAAATATGAATATTTTTTACCCTGTTAATAAATGCCGGGAAATAAAAAACAAATATTTTTTTTGACATCAATTCGTTTTTTATGGTTATGTGATTGTTGCTCAGGGGTTTTTGTTATAGTGTTTGTAAAGTTGTTTTTATTTGAATGTAAATAAATTTAAAAGTTTATTCATTGTGAGTGAATATTTATTCATGTTTTCGAAAAAAATTTTTCTAAAAAAAAATCAACCAGATCTTTTCCGGAAGAACTGGTTATTCCAATTTCCGGTGCATAAACTATTGCTTCAGCACCGGTTAAATCAGCTTTTTCCTTTATTGCTTTTGCGTGCAGCGGGTGGTGGTTTATTTCATCTTCATTGGTTGGTATTCCGTTTTTATGTTTGTTATATACATATACCGGCGTACTGTTTTTATTCATTTTATTCAAAAAATCAAGTTCCCTTCTGATCTCCTTTTCCTCAAGTAATTCGCGTACATTTTTGTTTTTGGTTCCAAATGCCATGGCTATTGCCTGAATTTGTGCGGGGGTTTTATCCATTGGTATTCCAATAATTTTTTCCCACTGAAAAATATCGTAGGTAGCCTGTGTGGCAAAAGCACCTGCACATGTAAGCCGGGTTGATTCATGTAAAACAGGGTCAATGTTTTCCGGGTCGGCCATATCATCTGAAAAAGCCAGCCACAATGCTGTTCCTGCTCCTGCCGAACCACCGGAACAGGCTATCCGGTTTTTGTCGATGTTATATTTTGAAGCGTTGTGCCGGATGTACTGCAAACACCTTTTCGAATCGTGAAAACTGGTAAGAATACCGTATGGTGCCTCAGTCATAAAACGGTAATTTATAGTTGCCACCGATACACCGGCATTCAGGAAGCGAATCAAATCCTCAGAGTTGTAATATTTGGATTTGTCACCACCCGTAAATCCGCCGCCATGTATATAAATTACCAGTGGTGTCGGTTTTTCTGATTTTGCAAGCCAGATATCAAAATTGTTTCGGGGATGAGTGCCATAAAATTCATTTGAAAATGTTGCCCTTTCTCCCCTTATATTTATTGGTTCCTTTATTTCTGATAAATTAATTTCCTTTTCCAAAATTTGAATTTTCAGTTAAAAATAAAATTCCGGCAAAAGTAGAATTAAAAAGAGGGGTACAAAAATTTTCAGCAGAATACTTTTATGTTTAAATAAATATGAAAGTAAAAAGAGCTGTTTTTTTGATTTCGGTATCAAAAATTACCGTAAATGGCGTGTTTTTCAGAGTTGTAGTAAATGGTTGAGTATATATTGAATCCCTCTTTGTTGGTGTTTAATTTTCGTTCGATATAAAGAACCGGCTGGTCTTTTTTAAGTTTCAGGAGTTCCTTTATTTTTTTATCCGGCATAATGGCTCTTAAAAGTTGTTCTCCGCCAATAATTTCAATCTGATAGTTTTTTCGCAAAATTTCAAAAAGAGACTTGTTTTCAAAAGAGCGGCTAATAAATCTTGACAGATTAATATTTGGCAGGTGGTTAATGTCGTAAAATACCGGCATATTGTCCACATACCTGAGCCTTTCCATGTAAATACATCCCGATTCTTTTTCCAAACCGGAAAGTTCAAATGCAAATGGTTCAGGCCAGATTCTTATCTCCGGTTTTTGCAGTATGTCGGTTTTGAGATAATGCGGGCCCACTGCAGAAGCTGTAGCCGCAATAGACAAAATCCCGATATTCTGGGGTGGTTTGCGAACAATACTTCCCTTGCCCTGCTTTTTTAAAATTAATCCGTCTTT
>CAZXTX010000119.1:3252-8594 GCA_964643695.1 uncultured Mariniphaga sp.
TTGATGATTTCATTGATATAACAGTGTAAGAGACAAAAAGAGAATATGATAATTTGTATTAACAAGTTAAACAAAACAAGTAATTTGAAATGGCAATACCAGTAATGATGCCCCGTCAGGGCCAGTCTGTTGAATCGTGCATAATAGGACAATGGTACAAGTCGGTTGGAGATGATGTTAAAGAGGGAGACCTGCTTTTTTCCTATGAAACCGACAAAGCTTCGTTTGAAGAGGAAGCCAAGTCGGATGGTGTGCTTTTGGCAATATTTTTTGACGAGGGAGATGAGGTTCCGGTACTTGAAAATGTAGCCGTTATCGGTGCCGAAGGTGAATCGTTTGAGGAATTTGTACCTTCAGGTAAAACAGGAACCGCTGTTAAGGAGGAATCAAAACCGGATGAAGCAGTGGAAAAAGAGGAAGTTCCGAAGGTGATTGAGTTTGATCTGGAGCAAAATGAAACCGGAGCACGTATCCGTATTTCTCCGCTTGCAAAAAATATGGCGGAAAAAATTGGAATTGATTTCAGAACTGTAAAAGGAACCGGTCCGCGGGGAAGAATTATTGCACGCGATATTGAAGAGGCAGGAAAAACTGTTCGAAAACCTGATGTAATCAGAGTTGCTGCCGAAAAACCTGCCATACAAAAAGCGGAAGTTATTCAAACGGGAGCCGATTTTGAAATCAGGCCTATGACAAACATTCGTAAACTGATTGCAAAAGCAATGCATCAGTCATTGCAAAATTCAGCGCAGCTTACTCATCATTTAAGTGCAGATGCCAGACAGATTCTTAAATTGCGCAAAAAGTTCAAAGCTGAATTAAATGAGGGTAAATTGCAGCAAAACATAACCATTAACGATTTGGTATGCTTTGCAGTAATCCGCGCCATTGAAAAATATCCGCAGGTGAATACGCACTTTCTGGGTGATAAAATGAAGTGGTTCAGTAAAGTGCATCTTGGATTGGCAGTTGATACCGAACGCGGCCTGATGGTTCCGGCACTTCAAAATGCAGATGATCTTTCAATAGCCGGACTTTCGTATCAGCTTCAGCAATTAGCTTTGCAAGCCCGCAGCGGAAACATAAATCCAGATTTGCTTAATCCAGAAGTTGCCTCCTTTACGGTTTCAAATCTTGGTAATTACGGTGTGGAGATGTTTACTCCTGTTATAAATCTGCCACAGACTGCCATTCTGGGAGTTTGTGCAATTGTGCCGCGTCCCAAGGAGATTGAGGAAGGCGTATATGCTTTTGTGCCAATGATTGGCCTGTCATTAACATACGACCATCAGGCACTTGACGGTGGTGAGGCCACACGTTTTCTTGCTGAAGTAAAAAATCAGATTGAAACATTATCAGTATAAAGTTTAGTTAATCCATAGTTTAAATTCTATTAGAAATGCCTAAAATTCAGTTTTTAAATCCCGACGAATTAAGAAAACCAATGATGCTGGAATTTGATCCGATTCCGGTAAATCAATATAACAAAACAGTTGAAGATGAAAAGGAAAACTTTTCAAAGGAAGATTTCCTTCGTATTTATAATGACATGGTTGTTATCCGTGAATTTGAAACCATGCTCAACCTGATTAAAACCCGTGGTGAATACAACGGAATTGCTTATAATCATCCGGGGCCGGCTCATCTTTCAATCGGGCAGGAGGCCGCAGCAGTTGGAATGGCTTATAACCTTGATGTAAATGATTTTATTTTTGGTTCGCACCGCAGTCACGGAGAGATTTTGGCAAAAGGACTATCAGCCATTGCCAAGCTTGATGATGAGTCACTTGAAAAAATCATGGAAACTTATTTTGACGGCACAACCCTTGCTCCAGTGAAAGCAGGCCATACAGGAACAACCCGCGAGCTGGCAGTTAAGTTTCTGCTTTACGGTACTCTGGCTGAAGTATTTGCCCGCAAAACCGGATTTAATAAGGGACTGGGCGGTTCGATGCATGCGTTTTTCACTCCGTTCGGTGTTTATCCCAATAATGCCATTGTCGGTGGTTCAGGTGATATTTCGGTTGGTGCGGCTCTTTATAAAAAGGTAAACCGTAAAAAAGGAATAGTTGTGGCAAATATCGGGGATGCATCAATGGCGTGCGGCCCTGTTTGGGAAGGACTTGCCTTTGCCACAATGGATCAGTTTACAGAGTTGTGGGAAGGTGATATGAAAGGCGGTTTACCGCTGATTATAAATATTATGAATAATCAGTACGGTATGGGCGGGCAGACCAGTGGCGAAACCATGGGTTATCAGATAGCTGCACGTATCGGGGTAGGGCTTAACAGCGACCAGATGCATGCCGAACGGGTTGACGGCTACAATCCGCTTGCGGTAATTGATACATACCGCAGAAAGATGAAGATATTGGAAGAAAAACGGGGCCCGGTACTGCTTGATGTGCTGACATACCGGTACAGCGGACACTCACCATCCGATGCTTCCTCATACCGTACAAAAGAAGAGGTGGAAGCATGGGAAAGTCAGGATTCAATCGTCTGGTTTGGCAATGAACTTGAAAAAGCAGGCATTGCAACCGGAAATGAGCTGGAAAAAATCAAACAGGATACCGAAAATATTATAACCGCAACCTTAAAACTGGCTATTGATGATGAAATTTCGCCTCTTCTGGATTTAAAAAAATATCCCAACATGATAGGCGAAATGATGTTCAGTAATCAAAGCCTTGATAAAATGGAAGAAGGCGAACCTGAAGTAAATCATCCAATTGAGGAAAATCCGAGGGTAAAGCAGATTGCCGGAAAAGAAAGGTTTATGTTTGATGAAAATGGCAAACCCTTTTCAAAAATAAAAACTTATGCTCTGCGCGACGGAATTTTTGAGGCTGTAATCGACAGGTTTTACAAGGACCCGACACTTATTGCATATGGTGAGGAAAATCGCGACTGGGGCGGTGCTTTTGCTGTTTACCGTGGCCTTACTGAAGCTTTGCCGTATAATCGTCTGTTTAACTCACCAATTTCTGAAGGTGCGATAGTCGGAACGGCAATCGGGTATGCGATGTGTGGTGGCAGAGTTATTCCCGAAATTATGTACTGCGATTTTCTGGGTCGTGCCGGAGATGAAGTGTTCAATCAGCTTCCCAAATGGCAGGCAATGAGCGGAAATGTACTGAAAATGCCGGTTGTTTTACGGGTGTCTGTCGGTTCAAAATATGGTGCACAGCACTCTCAGGACTGGACTGCACTTCCTGCACATATTCCCGGACTGAAAGTGGTTTTTCCGGCTACGCCTTACGATGCAAAGGGACTTATGAATTCGGCACTTCAGGGAACCGATCCTGTAATTTTCTTTGAAAGCCAGCGTATTTACGATATTGGTGAAATGTTTCACAAGGGCGGTGTTCCCGAGGGATATTACGAAATTCCGATTGGTGAACCTGATATTAAAAAGGAAGGAAGCGATGTAACAATTCTTTCAATTGGTGCAACATTGTACAGGGTGCTGGATGCTGCCAAAATACTGGAAGAAAAATATAATATTTCGGCAGAAATAATTGATGCCCGTTCGCTTGTGCCGTTTAATTATGACCTTGTAATCGAGTCACTCAAAAAAACCGGCCGTATTGTTATTACAGGCGATGCTTCGGCACGCGGTTCGTTTATGCGCGATTTGGCTTCCAATATAACCGAACTGGCGTTTGATCTGCTTGATGCCCCTCCTGTTGTGGTTGGTTCACGAAACTGGATTACACCGGCTTATGAACTTGAAGAGTATTTCTTCCCGCAGCCGGAATGGATTGTGGATGCCATTCATGAGCGAATTTTACCATTGCTGGGACATGTTTCGCTAAATGACTTTACCGAAGAGGAGCAAATGGACAGAAATGCAAAAGGAATTTAAAACTTTTTTATTTGAAATATTAACTCAAAAAAAAGTTTTCAGGTATTGATTAATTTTTCAATTTGATGTTGAAATTCTTCTACTTCTTCAATCAGTGGTAGAACGTCTTCTTTATCAAATTCAAGAAAATCATCATAATCGCTTTCCTGGCGTTTATTCATCAAATCTGAATATAAAACACCTGCCTTTTTATCAAGGATGCCGGTTTTTATAAAATACTTAAAAAACTCTGTTCTTACACCATTATGTGTGGATGCCTGAATATCATTCTTCAGAAGGAGAGCTTTTACGATGTGATAACAACAATAATATAACCGGTTTACTGCACCATTCCAATAACCTGATTCTATCAATGATTTGGCTTCCTGTAATGTGCGATGAGATTTTTCTGTTCTGTAATTGATTATGTCTTTTTTATCAAAACTCATAATTCAACACCTTCTGCAATGATATTATTAAAAAGAGAAGTGTTTTTATATTTTCTCCATCTGTTTTTTGAAAAAATTATTGTGCTTATTACCTCTTCAGCTTCAAGTTCAATATCTATAAGATTTTCTCTTATTATTCTTTTAAATTTTTCACTTGCATTTTGTGAGGTCAGAATAAGAAAATCCCAATCAGAGTCACTTTTACTGTCACCTCTGGCTTTTGACCCGAAAAGAATCACATTGGCATCAGGATCAATTTTTTTTACAGAATCCTTAACCTGATTTATTATCCATTCTTTTTTCATTTAATAATACAATTGATTTTTAAAAGATTACGTATTATAAAATACATATACTTATTGTGACAAACAAAGTTACAATTCTTTATTCAAAATTCAAGATAGTAATTTTAACAGGGGTTATCTGATATATTCAATAGATCTTCAATGTCATGCCAACCCGTAGCACTGAGTTTTCATTAAGATTGTTTAATGCGCATAATGTTTTTACGGAAGTTTTGAAACGCCGTGAAATCAGCCATAATGAATCACCGTTTTTTACTCTGTAATGCTGTGGGGCAGGTTCGTTTACAGAATAGCCGGTTTGATTCAGGCTGCTGTGTAATACGGTTAAATTGTTGGCAAATTTTACCTCATCCCTTATTCTTTTATTATCAAAATCATAAACTAATTCAGGGTCAAAAGCCTTGTTGTTTTCCCTGATTTCGAAATGAAGGTGGTTTGTGGTAGCTCTTCCCGTACTGCCTGCAAGACCAATTGGTTGTCCTTTTAACACTGTTTCACCAACAGTCGTCAAATAACCTGACAGATGTGCGTAATAGGTTTCAATATTGTTGCTGTGTTCAATTACCACCATATTCCCGTATCCGTAATAATATCTTGCACGGGTAACTTTGCCGTTGTAAACTGCATAAATTGTATCCCCCTTGTTTAATTTAATATCGGTTCCGCTATGCATGCGCCCGTTGCGTGGCCCGAATCTGCTGATTACCCTGCCGTTTGAAGGCATGTCAAAAAGTGCCATAA
>CAZXTX010000120.1:0-6459 GCA_964643695.1 uncultured Mariniphaga sp.
AATCATTTAAAATTTCTTTTCCGCAATCAAAATCTTTCCGGTTATGATTTTTGCTTAAAAGTTCAATCATTCTTCAGTGTGTGTTATAAAAGCATTATAATCATCTAAAGCACTCCTTAGCGTTTCAGAAGGCTTTTTGGGATTTGTAATTGCATCAAAAAAAATGTTGCTGTCTCTTTCAGAAGCGATTATTTGTTCTTTCTCCTGTATAATTTCCTTTGCTTTCTCTTGTGCTGACGAGATAATAAAATCTGTCAGGTTTCTGTAGCCGCCTAAATAGGCGGCTTTTTCAAATAATTGCTTTTGTTCTTTGGGCAGTCTTGCATTAAATCTCGTTTGTTCTTTAATTTCCGTACTCATGATTGAAATATTTTCACAAATGTACGTAAAAAATATGTACAATAAATATTTTGTACATTAATTTACTGTACAGAGCGAAGGGTTGATATTGTGCATAATGTTTTGACGACAGAGCAGATTTTCTTCAATATGCTTTAATCGAATAACAAACTTGGATTTTATTTAATCTTCCGGTTATTTCCCTCGTGCAATTTCAATTCCCATTTTCTGTCCTTTGTGAGTGGCTTTGGAAAAGGAGCTGAGAATTTGTTTTTCATAACGGACATCCACTTCAAAAAACGAAAAATTATTCATTACCTCAATATTGCCTATTTCTGCACTTTTGTTGGGTAAATGTTCATTAACGAGGTCAATTATTTTTCGTTTGCTGATACCATTTTTTTTGCCCTGCGCAATAAAAAAGCGTGAAAACTGGTAATCCTTCCTTTTAAAGCTGTTTTTCCTGTTGTTTGCGCCTTCATTTCGTCTGGTTTTATTGTCTGAACGGTTATTTACAGGTCTTTTGTCATTCTGGATTGACTCATTTACATTAATATCGGGTGCATTTTCATAATATTTCAGAAACCTGTTAAATTCCACCGACACAAATCTTTTAATGAGATCTTCCCTTTCCAGCCACGATAATTTTTTATAAATGACCGGCATAAACTGTTCAATTTGGTCATTATTCACCTCAATTTGTTCCATTTTACCGATAAGGCTGAACAGTTGTTTTTCACAAATTTCCCTGCCGGTGGGAACCTGCTTTTGTGTGAATTTTTTGTTTACAGTTTCTTCAATACGGCGCAGTTTTCCTTTTTCGCGCAAATGAATCAGCGTAATGGAAATTCCGCGTTTTCCTGCCCGTCCGGTACGTCCGCTGCGGTGAATGTAAATTTCGGGATCATCAGGTAAGTTGTAGTTGATTATGTGTGTCAGGTCGTTTACATCCAGGCCTCTTGCCGCAACATCAGTTGCAACTAATATTTGCAGGTTTTTGCTTCTGAAACGAAGCATCACATGGTCGCGCTGCGACTGCGACAGGTCGCCGTGAAGCGCATCTGCATTGTATCCGTCCTTTATGAGTTTATCGGCTATTTCCTTTGTTTCGGCACGGGTGCGACAGAAAATTATACCGTAAATATTAGGATTGATGTCAGCTATCCGCTTTAGTGCGGTGTATCTGTCTTTTGCATTAATCAGGTAAAAATGATGTTCTACATTTTCAGCTCCGCTGTTTTTCTTTCCTGCCGAAATTTCCACCGGATTTTTCATATGCTTTCCTGCAATTGAAATTATCTCTTTAGGCATGGTTGCCGAAAAGAGCAGGATTTGTTTTTGTTCCGGCGAACATTTAAGAATAGCATCCAAATCATCTTTAAAACCCATTGAAAGCATTTCATCAGCCTCATCAAGCACAAGCCATCTGATCTGACTGATTTTAAGTTCTTTGCGTTTTATCAAATCTAATGTACGCCCCGGTGTTCCGACAACAATTGAAATACCTTTTTCGAGCTGGTTAATTTGCTGTTTTATGTCCGAACCTCCGTAAATAACGGCAATATCTGTTTTGGGGATAAATTTTGAAAATGAAGTCAGGTCTTTGGCAATTTGCAATGCCAGCTCACGTGTGGGAGCCAGAATGAGTGCCTGAACATTATTTTTTGAATTATCAATTTGCTGGATAATAGGCAGGCCGAATGCGGCAGTTTTTCCGGTGCCGGTTTGGGCAAGCCCTGTTAAATCATTGTTGTTTGAAAGTAAAAATGGAATAACCTTTTCCTGAATAGGAGTCATTGATTTAAAGCCAAGCAGTTCTGTAGCTTGTAAAATTTCCGGGCTAAGGCCCGTTTCTTCGAAAAATATCATAAAATGAGGTATAAAAAAATGAGGGCGCAAATGTAGTGTTAAAAAATGGACTTCAACTATTTAGGCAGTTTTCTTTAAGATGTTAACATATATATAATTCAGGAAGCTTTTAATTAAAACTGGTATAAACATTAAATTCAACTGAAATCACTTACATTTGTTTGATATTTTCAACCTTTTCAGTTGGACAATATGAAGAAAAGAAAGAATCAAATATTTTTTCATTTTACTTTTCGGATTGTTTTAGCCGGAATTGCAGTTTTTCTTTTTACCGCAGTCTTGTCGGCACAAAACGACACAATTGTGAAGCCGCATGAAAATCCGGAAAAACTGCTTCGAAAAATTAAATTGCATGAGCCGGGAAATACCGGAATAAATTATCTGGATGATGAGTTTTCAGGGCACTGGCGAGGTGTTGACTTTGGATTTAACTGGTTTTTAAATTCTGATTACACCGGTTTTCCCGAAGGGTTTATGAAAAATGATATTTTAAATTCAACCTTTGGCGGATTTAATATTCTGCAGAAAAGTATTGGTTTGCAAAGAAGAAAAAATACATTTGGGCTGGTTACCGGTGCAGGATTACAGTTAAAAAGCTACCGGCTTGAAAATAACATCACAATAAAAAGACTTGAAAACGGAATGATTGAGCCGGAGACACTGACATTTGAACATAATCGCAAATCGAAACTGGCTGTGGTTTCGGCTGTGGTTCCGCTGCTTGCCGAAGTTCAGGTTCCCACAAATCATTATAAAAACCGGATTTATTTTTCTGGAGGTGTTTTTGGCGGAGTCCGCCTTGGCAGCCATACCAAAATAAAATACAGAGTTGACGGGAAAAAGGAAAAGCTTAAAGTGCCGGGGCATTATTCAATTCATGATTTCAATTACGGACTGATGGCAAGAGCAGGTTACAAGTGGGTAAACCTTTTTGCAACATATGATTTAATACCTTTTTTTAAGGATGAAAAAGGGCCGGTTTTAACACCGGTAACTGTCGGAATTTCAATAATCAATTTTTAAATATGAGACCATATATTCTGGAAGAGACAAACTGGAAACAGATAAAAAATCAGCAGTATGAAGTAGCCGTGCTTCCGTGGGGTGCCACTGAGCCGCATAATTATCATCTGCCATACGGTACCGATTCGTTTGAATCGTCATGCATTGCTGCCGATGCCGCAAAAAAGGCGTGGGATGCCGGTGCAAAAGTTATGGTTTTGCCGGTAATTCCACTGGGTATTCAGAACATCGGACAGATTGAACTGCCTTTTTGCCTGCATACACGTCTTTCCACACAGCAGATGATTCTTGAGGATATTCTGACTGCACTTTACGATCAGGGAATCAGGAAGTTTGTGCTGATTAACGGGCACGGAGGCAATGATTTCAAACAGGTTGTGCGCGACCTTCAGCCGGTTTTTCCCGATATGCTGATATCTGTTGTTAACTGGTTTAAGCTGTTCCCGAATTCGCAACATTTTGAAGAAGAAGGCGACCATGCCAATGAAATGGAAACCAGTGTGATAATGCACTATTTTCCGGAACTGGTTTTGCCGCTTGAAGAAGCAGGTGACGGAAATTCAAAAGAGTTTAAGCTGAAAGGGCTTCGTGAAAATACAGCATGGACACCGCGTAACTGGGGAAAAGTAACGGAAGATACAGGTGTGGGAAATCCCAAAAAGGCAACTCCCGAAAAAGGCAGAAAGTTTATTGAAGATGTAACAACAAAAATTGCAGATTATCTGATTGAGCTTGCAGAAAGCGATCTGAATGATTTGTATATGTAATTGAAAAGCAGAGAGCTGTTTAAAAAAGAAAAAATATGAGACTTTTACTGATTAGCAACTCAACCATGGCAGGTGAAGCCTATCTTGATTATCCAAAATATGAGATTCGGAAATTTCTTGGTGAAAAACCGGTTACGGCACTCTTTCTGCCGTTTGCGGCAGTCACTTTTTCATACGACGAATACTGCAGGAAAGTTGAGGAACGATTTGCCGAAGTAGGCCACCATATAACGGGAATACATACCTTTGACAATCCGGTGAAAGCAGTTGAAGAGGCTGAAACCATTGTGGTTGGCGGTGGAAACACCTGGCAGCTGGTGCGTAAAATGCATGAGCAAAATCTGATGGAAGTGATACGTAAAAAGGTTTTTGACGGAACTCCTTATATCGGCTGGAGTGCGGGAGCAAATGTGGCGTGTCCTACTTTGCGTACCACCAACGACATGCCTGTTGCTGATCCTCTTGGTTTTGATTGTATAAACCTTGTTCCGTTTCAGATAAATCCGCATTATCTGGATGCACATGCACAGGGACATGCCGGCGAAACGCGCGAGCAGAGGATTGAGGAGTTTATTGAACTGAATCCCGATGTTTATGTTGCCGGGCTTCGCGAAGGAACAATGTTCAGGCTGAAAGACGGCAAACTTGAACTGATTGGTGAAAGAAGCTGCCGCATTTTCAAAAAGGGGAAAGCTCCGAAGGAACTTTCAGAAGGAGATGATTTTAATTTTTTACTGACCGGAATTGAATCGGTTTGAATTGTATATTTATGACATATTGAATGTTTTTTATTCTCCGGCCAAAATCCAATTCTTATTTATTTAAACAAAATTTCATATTCTTTATTAAATAATGAAACGGCTATTGTAGCTGTATATTAAATAAAATGTAGATTATTAAAGTGTTAGTAAATTCAGATGCGTTTATTTGCATGATTCTTTACTTTTGCAAACTATTTTTTTTTTAAATTAATAACTATCAGATAATGAGAAAAAGATTAAAAATTCTAATGGCTGTTTTGCCGTTGTTTTTTGCATTTTCAACAATTGCACAGAGCGGTAAAATTGAATTTACCGAATATGCTTTGAACAATGGATTGCATGTAATTTTACAGCCCGACAACACTACTCCCAATGTGATTGTGAGTATTATGTATCACGTGGGTTCAAAAAATGAACTGCCGGAACGTACCGGATTTGCCCACTTTTTTGAGCATCTTATGTTTGAAGGAACCGAGAATATTCCGCGCGGAATGTTTTCGCGTTATGTTGAGGAAGCCGGAGGTACGCTCAATGCGTTTACTTCCAGTGATATAACATATTATTATGTTATGCTTCCTTCGAACCAGCTTGAACTTGGTTTGTGGCTTGAGTCGGAAAGGCTGATGCATGCAAAGGTGGATTCTACAGGTATTGCCACCCAAAAGGGAGTTGTTACCGAAGAGATGAAACAAACCCGCGATAACCGCCCGTATGGCCGTTTGCTTGTTGAAACCGTAAGCCGTGCTTTTAAAGAGCACACTTACAGATGGGATGTACTTGGTGCTGATGAACATATAAGAAATGCAAAAGACTCGGAATTCAGGGAATTTCATGATATGTTTTATGTTCCGAACAATGCGGTACTGGTTATTTCAGGCGATATTGACGTGGAAGCAACCAAACCTCTGATTGAAAAATATTTTGCAGAAATACCGTCCGGAAAAATGGAAATAAGAAGGCCGCTGCCCAATGAACCGCGTCAGATTACCGAAGTGCGCGACACTGTTTTTGACAATGTACAGCTTCCGCTGATAGTTCAGGCATATCATATTCCGGGTTATGGCGAAAAAGACTATTATGCCGTTGAAATGCTTGGTTCACTGCTTTCGCAAGGGCAGAGCAGCCGGTTATACCGTACGCTGGTTGATGAAAAAAGGCTGGCACTTCAGGTGGCAGCGCAGCCGCTGTCGCTCGAACATCCGGGCCTTACAATAATTCTTGCAATTCCGCAGGTGGGCGTTGACCCGAAAACTCTGGAAGATGCAGTCAATGAAGAACTGGCAAAAGCCCGTACCGAACTTATTTCGGAACGTGAATTTGAGAAAATAAAAAATCAGTTCGAAAACCGTATTGTAAACAGTAATACCACCATTGCTTCACGTGCACAAAATCTGGCAATAAATCAGACATATTTTAAAGATGCAGACAGGGTTAACTCATCGCTTGAAAAGTATATGTCAGTTTCACGCGAAGATATTTTAAATGCGGCACAGGAATATTTCAGGGAAGATAACCGTGTGGTTCTCTATTTTATGCCCAAAAGCCAAATGAATTAAATTGATAAAAATGAAAAAAATATATTTTACATTAATTGCGGCTCTGCTGCTTGCTTTAAATCTCAGCGCACAGCTTGACCGCACCAATCCGCCCGCACCCGGGCCTGCACCGGTAATTAATATCGGAGATTATAAAATGTTTAC
>CAZXTX010000120.1:6559-8584 GCA_964643695.1 uncultured Mariniphaga sp.
CCTGATGTCGGATGTGCTGCTGAATCCGGTATTTCCGCAAACTGAACTTGAAAAAGCTGTTGAACAGTCGGTTTCGGCTCTTACAGGCAATGAGAATGATGCCAACTTTATGATTGATAACCTGTTTACCTCTGTAGTTTACGGCAGTGATCATCCTTATGGCGAGGTAACAACAAAGGAAACATTAGGCAATATTACCCGCAACCATGTTGTGAATTATTACAACACATTTTTTAAACCCAATACGGCTTATCTTGTAATTGTTGGTGATATTACCGTAAAGCAGGCAAAAAAGCTTACAAAAAAATATTTTAAAAAATGGAAACGCGGGCATGTTCCAAAATCTGTTTATGACAATCCGCAGCCGCCGGCAGAAAATACTGTTGCATTTGTCAATCGTGACGGTGCGGTTCAGAGTGTTCTTGCTGTCAGCTACCCCGTTGAAATGCAGCCCGGAAGCCCCGATGCGATAAAAGCAGGGGTTATGAACAGTATTTTGGGCGGAGGTGTTTTTTCAGGCAGGCTGATGCAAAATCTGCGCGAAGACAAAGCATACACTTACGGAGCGCGTTCTTCACTTTCGTCTGACCGTTTGGTCGGTTCATTCAATGCCAGAACCGAAGTACGAAACAATGTTACCGACAGTGCACTTGTTGAAATTCTTTATGAAATGAAACGTATGGTTGAGGAACCGGTGAATGAGGAGACACTTGAACTTGTGAAAAATTTCATGAATGGCAGTTTTGCCCGTTCATTAGAAAGCCCGCGCACAATTGCAGGCTTTGCACTGAACATTGAAAGATATAACCTTCCGAAAGATTATTACAAAACTTATCTTGAAAGGCTTGCTGCCGTTACGGTTGATGATGTTACTGCAATGGCAAAAAAATATATCAGGCCAGATAATGCATGGATACTGGTGGGTGGAAATAAAAGTGAAGTATCGCCAAAACTTGCACGTTTCAGCGCAAATGAAGAGGTTATCTATTATAATCCTTATGGTGAAAAAATTGAAGCCGCCGAATTGGATTTGCCTTCAGATTTAACCGCTGAAAAGGTGATTGAGAATTATATAGATGCAATCGGAGGTGTTGAAAAACTCAGCTCAGTCACTGATCAGACTGTAAAGATGAGTACCGAAATGCAGGGTATGAAAATAGAAATTGAGTCGGTTCAGAAAATGCCCGATAAATATTTAACAACAATGAGCCTTGGCGGAAATGTTATGCAAAAACAGGTTTTTGACGGTGAAAAGGGAATTATAATTGCAATGGGACAAAAAACCGAACTTGAAGGCAAACAGATTGATGAAATACGCAACCAGGCTAAAATTTTTAACGAACTGGATTACACCGGCGGAGATTATGAAATTGTTCTTGACGGAATGGAAGATATTAACGGAAACCCTGCATATAAGATCGTGGTGAAAAATCCGGCAGGCGTAACCACCACTGAATTTTATGATGCCGCTACAAAATATAAAATCCGGACTGTTTCCACGCAGGATACTGAAATGGGAATCATGACAATTTCTTCTGATATAGGTGATTACCGTGAAGTGGATGGAGTAATGATTCCGTTTGCCGTAAAACAGCAGGTCGGCCCTCAGTCAATGGATATGAAAGTTGAGTCGGTTAAGCTGAACAGCGGCGTTTCCGACGAAGTTTTCAATATTGATTAAAAAAATAAGACAAACCATTAATGGTGCAGTATATGTGCCGTTAATGGTTTTTTTTGAATAGTTTATTTAACGAACATTCATATTGTACCTTCCATATTGGGTACTTTTCCCATATTTTTCTTCCGAAATATTGTCCTAAAAAGAAGCTGCCAAGCAGAAATGGAGCCAGCGGCCATGTAAGTGAGAGGCCAAACAGTTTTCTGATATAAATTACAGGCGGCACGGCAGCATGTATTATCACAAACCAGCAAACCGACAGTTTTTTGAAACCACCCCTGAAATAACCAAACGGAATATTTAAAATAAATGTGGCAATACAGGCATATAGTATCCCCAATTCAGTA